>JAGADO010000007.1 GCA_017613535.1 Clostridia bacterium
ATCCATGCTCACCATAACGAACTGTTCCCGTTTCTTATCGAGGTTCTGACTCATCATAGGTTTTTACCGCCTTTCTGATACTTCTATTATACCAGAAAACCAGTAAAAATGCTGGTTTAGGCAAAAAAAGAAGGCAAAATCCAAGGAAAAACCTTGGACTTTGTCTTCAGTCTGGAAGGACCTCTTTTAGAGGTCCTTTTTTAATGCACATTTGCGTATCACGGCTTGATTGTCTGCGCTTTTCCTGATAAAATTATACAGTAATGCATATGTGGGCAAAAGACTTGAGAAAAGCAAAAGTACGAGCACAGATAAGACGATCGGAACGGAGGAAAAATGAAGTCGGGAAAAGACAAAGACATGAAGATCCTGGAAGAACTCCGGAAAACGATGGCCCCGGAGGAGGATGAGGACGTAAAGACCTATACTTTCCGCCAGTACACGGTTGACGGGCGAAAGTACTCCACTCTTGCCGACCTGAAGACGCATAATCTGAAGATAGTATCACCGGAGGAGACGGCGATCATGGGGTTTGCCAAGATGCTGACGGAATCTTCGGATCAGAAGACGCGCGAGTTTGTCCGCACGGTAAAGAACATAACCGCGCTTCATCTGGCGGGCGGAGACGAGCTTAAGGACGCGCCGATCTATCAGATAACCAAGGAATGCTGTGACAAAACGCTGTCCACGCGTCCGAAGAGCGTGGAGCGCGATCTGCTGCTGATCACGGCCATCGAAAAGATAAAGAGCACGTACAGGGCGCTCGTTTCGGAATGATTTTTAATTGACAGAGGTGGGTTTATGGAAGTTCGTAAGTTAGTCGGAGAAGAGAGATACGAAGCGTATCTGACGGCAGTGTACTGTTTCCACATGATAGTGGAGGATACGGACTCCGAGAAGGAAAAGTGCATCGCGGATACTGTCGAGGACTGGGGAGCCTTCGATGATGACGGAACGCTGATGTGCAGGATAATCAACAACAGATATAATTTCTACCTGGACGGAAAGACGGTCATCGCGGGCGGTATCGGAGGTGTCGCGACTCTTCCCGAGTACCGCAGCACCGGCGGAGTAAAGGCCATTTTCAAAGAGCTCTTAAAGGGCGCGTACGCGAACGGGGAAGTGATCTCAACGCTGTATCCGTTCAAGCATGAGTTTTACAGAAAGCAGGGCTATGAGGTTCTGACGCCCTGGAACGAATATAACCTGAAGCCCGGACATCTGAGCAGATACCGCTTTGACGGAGAGGTATACAGATGGAAGCAGGGTGAGCCGGTCACCGACTTTATGACCGTATATGAGAGCTTTGCTCCGAAGTTCAATCTTTCGCACGCACGCAGCGAAAAGGAGATGCAGGAGCGCCTGAAGGTTGACAAACTCTACATTGACAGGAAGTTTGCGTATGTAATGAAGCGGGAAGGAAAGCCCGTTGCATATATTATCTTTACCGATATAAGGCACGATCCGGCGGCTATACTTCAGGTCAATGAGTGCGCATGGACCTGCCGTGACGGCTTTTACGCGATCCTCGGTTTCCTTGCGAGATTTGAGGCCGATTACGGCTCGATCGAGATCAGGCTCCCGAAGGGCATTGACCTGCTCAGGATCGTTGAATCGCCGGCCGCTTATGACATAGGGAAGGCTCCGAGCCAGTGCTTTATGATCAGGGTGATCAACGCTGAGAAGTTGCTGGAGACGATCCGTAAGCCCGCGGACTGTGATCTTACGATCAAAGTGGCGGATGAGCTGATCGAAGAGAACAACGCTGTATTCAGAGTGACGAAGGACAGCGTGACGCGCGTTGACGCGGACAGCGCGGACCTCGAGCTCAACGAAAGAACGCTCGGACAACTGGCCGTAGGCTGCCTGACGTTCGAGGAAGCGATGCTTCGAAAGGACGTTGCGGTCAACGCGAACGAAGATATGATCAGACGGCTCTTTGTCGACAAGAACATTTTTGTGAGCGAACAGTTCTGATAAAAACACGGAGGAGAAAAAGACATGGCTAAGATGACATCGGCTTACGCGAATAAGGTTTTAAGAAAGCTCAACGAGGACAAGGAATTCTGGCGTTCGAAGGAGCAGGAAGGGCATACCTACGTGGCTGCGCTCGACGAGGAGCCCGTGATCCCAGATTATGACTATGCTCAGGTAGCAAAGAATATTGAGGAGATTGACGAGCAGATCGTGAAGATCAAGCACGCTCTCAATGTCACGAACTGCACCAACGAGGTTACGGTAGGCGGCAGGCAGATGACTGTTGACACCATCCTCGTGAAAATGGCGCAGCTTAACCGCCGCAAGGCTGTTCTGGACGAAATGCGCAAACAGCAGCCCAAGACGAGAATGAATTCCGGCCTGTATTCCACCAGGAAAACGGCGCCCGAATACCGCTACATCAATTATGACCTCGAACTTATCAAAAAAGAGTACGAGCGCATCGATTCCGAAGTGTCGGAGATGCAGATCGCGCTCGACAAGTACAATCAGACAGTTGAGTTCGAAGTGGAACTCTGATAAGCCAGATTTTCCGTGCAGCAGGGCCCTTATGGATTTTTATCCGGATACGTATTGGCGTACGTGATCGTTTATGGTTGCGGTTCCATGGTTATGCCGTTATTTATTTAAGCGTTAATGTTGATTGTTCGAAACCATCTGATCGCATTTCGATGCAAAAATCCTGTCTGCAGAAAACTTTCCGCCTTCGGGCGGACCGGGCGTGGAAGTACGGTTATACACGCCCTTTTCCAGCGCTGATCGCGGCCGGGATGTTACTATAAAAGCGGAGGAGGCTTACAACTATGCTCAAAAGAATTGTCTCAATGGCGGTCATCTGCGCGCTCGCCGTTTCGCTGCTCGCGGGCTGCGCGAAAAAGACCGTTTCATACAGGGATCATCTCGATGATTACGTGAAGACCATGGAGTATCACGACGGCTTCACGATCCTTCAGCTCACGGACATCCACTGGCACGGCGGCACACAGGTAGGCGACGAGGATTACGGAAGCGAGCGGTACCTGCGCAAGGTGATCAACGAGGCGGTCGCCCATGCCGGAAAGATAGACCTGATCGAGGTAACCGGCGATACCTTCATGCTCACGAATAAAACGGCCGTAAAAAGCTTTATCGATTTCATGACAAGAACGGAGATACCCTACGCGATCATCTGGGGCAATCACGACCGTCAGTCCACATACAATCCCAACTGGCTCTCAAAGCAGTTTCTCAAAGCGCCGTATTCCCTTTATACCGAGATAGACAACGACGATGTGCATGAGCGCAGCAATTATGTCATCAATCTTCTGAACCTCGACGGCAGCGCGGCCTGGCAGATAACCAATCTGGACAGCGGCGCGAGCTACCGCGACGGCGCGGCGGATTTCGATCTTACATACGATTATCTGCGCGACGACCAGTTCGAGTGGATGACGGCGGAGCATGACGCGGTGGGAAAAGATGTACCGGTCATCTGTTATTATCATATCGCGCAGGCGGATTACGATCTCGCGTGGGACGCGATCTCGGCCGGGGCTGCGGGATACAAGTCAAAATTCTTCAATATCGAGGGCTTCGCTCCTTCAAAATATTGTCGAGCCACAGAGGACATCTGTCTTAAGAACAATGTGAAGGCTGTCTTCATAGGACACGATCACGCCGACGACTGGACCTTTACCACTCCTTCGGGCGTGACCTTCGGAATGGGCGTTAAGAGCGGAAAGGAGCTCTACTACGCCAATATCGCTCCGGGCCTTGACTATTCCGGTGTTGATTACAGTGAGGAGTTCGCGCTTATCGGCGCTTCGCTCGTTACTCTTAAGAATGCCTCGGGAGATTTCGGCATCGAGCATCTTTATCTTAATGAAAGGGACGAAGGCGATTTCGTTAAGTGGGTGGAATACTGATGGCAGCATATCTTACACGCAATGACCGCATAAAGTCTGAACTCGGTAAAGACGCCCGCAGGGAGCGGCGTTTTTACATGTTTTTCTCGATACTTGCGTTTGTTCCCGGCGCTTTTGCTCTCTGGGAGATAAACTACGAATTATGGAACATGATCGGAAGCGTCGCGAGCAATTCGCCGGACATGGCGCTGACGCAGACGGTCAGGATGCTCCCGCTTTACCTGACAGGAGCCTCTTTCATCTTTTTCCTGATATACACGAACGGAGCTTACCGCGCGAAGAACGTAAAGGCGCGTGCTTCGAAATGGTGCGCCGGCGGTATCGTGATGATCGTGCTCGGCATGATCACGGCCGCGTATGTGGGGATCGGAGTCGCGCTCGGAGAGTACGACAGGCTCATCGAGGGCTATGTTTCGCCGCTTTTCCCGCTTGATATGCTGCTCGCCGGAGTGATCTTTATCGGCGTCGGCTTTTTGTCGATCCGCTATTCGAAGGTCATCGGGGAAAAGGGCTCCGCGCTTCCCTGCGTGGATGACAGGGGACTGTTCGGTTGGAGACTCCGCACCTTCGGACTGCTGAGGGCTTTATGCCTCTTGATGGCCATGATCGGTTTCGCGGCCTGCTTCTGGGGCATTTTCGTTCTTGACTTTGCGCACGGCTGCCTGATGTACGGCATAGTGCTCTGGCTCAACTATTTTACGGCGTTTGCCATGTATTTTGCCTATAAATACATTTTCTGCGAGACAAAGCCCGGGATCAGGGGGACGACAGCGGTAAAGCTCGGCTCCATATTCCTGATCATTAATGTCATTCTTTTCGCGCTTCATCTCATAACCGTTCAGATATGGAACGAGGCTCCGGATGTTGTCGCTTTCGGTATACTGCCGGCCGATTTCCTGACCAGCATGAACATATTCGCCGTTTTCTACGGAGTCAATAATATACTTGCTCCGATCATCGCGATCGCGAGAGGTCTTGTGATGGAGAAAAAGAACCGTTCTATTGCCTAAACGCAAAGAAGATGGTAAAATTACAGAGTACCGTTTCCTGCAGTACAGTGAATGTAATACGGGAAACAAAATTACACGGAGGAGGTTTATTTACCATGAGTACACCCCATAATGCCGCAAATAAAGGCGATATCGCGAAAACAGTCCTGATGTCGGGCGATCCGCTGCGCGCTAAGTTCATTTCGGAGAATTATCTTGAGAATCCCGTATGCTTCAATACCGTCCGCAACATGTACGGTTATACCGGAACATACAAGGGAAAGCCCGTTTCCGTTATGGGC
>JAGADO010000086.1 GCA_017613535.1 Clostridia bacterium
CGTTAAGTTCCTGCCCCTTAGGTGCCTTCGCGCCGAAAAGGGTGCGGCCGGTGAATTTGAGGTCGGGCCTCTTATTATATAAGCTGCGGTCTACCAGGAAATATTCCTGCTCCGCACCGGACGAAGAATGCACATATTTCGAAGTGGTATTGCCGAAAAGCTTCAGGATCCTCAGAGCCTGACGGTTAAGCGCTTCCATCGATCTCAAAAGAGGCGTTTTCTTGTCCAGCGCCTCTCCTCCGAATGAGCAGAACGCGGTGGGAATGCACAGGGTATTGTCCTTAATAAACGCGTACGACGTGGGATCCCATGCGGTGTAGCCTCTGGCTTCAAACGTGGCGCGAAGGCCGCCCGAAGGGAAAGACGAAGCATCCGGCTCGCCTTTTATAAGCTCTTTTCCGGAGAACTCCATAATGACGCGTCCGCCGGGCGCGGGGGCAATGAAGCTGTCGTGCTTTTCCGCCGTTATGCCTGTAAGAGGCTGGAACCAATGCGTGAAATGCGTCGCTCCGAGTTCGATAGCCCATTCTTTCATGGCCTCGGCAACGGCGTTTGCAACGTTCGGGTCAAGTCTCGCCCCTTCGTCTATAGTTTTCCTGAGCTTTTCATACACGTTCGGCGACAGTTTCTCCTTCATGACACCGTCGTTGAATACCATGCAGCCGAAATAATCCGATATCTTCTTCATAAAAAAACCGCCTCTCCTATGATTCCGGGAAGGTCGCGGGCCGCATATGCCGCCCTAAAAAAAGCCGAGGCGAAGACGTCAGAAATCATTTCGCAACATCTTCGCCGGACGATTTTCTTATACTCCTGCCAAAGGTACTTTGTCAAGAGATTTTGCATTGTCTCCCGGGATACCGGGATCACGCTTTAAACAATTATGCTTTCTTAACAGAAGTGATGTGGGGGTTCACACCGTTGTACCAGTAGAGGAAGCCTTCGAGATCGATCTTATCGCCGACCTTAAGAGCCTGAACTGCCTTGTAAACATCGGTGTCTTTTCCGCAGAGATAGGACTCAACGGTGAAGGTGTAGGTCTTTCCGCCAACGGATACGTTGAAGTAAAGGTCATCGCCTTCGCTGCCGGTGCCGTTCCACTTGTAAAGGAAAGCAACTTCGTTTCCGTCTGCATCGGTGGAAGCTTCAACGGTCATGCCTTTGAAAGCAACGAACTGATTCATCTTTTTGATGAGTTCTTCTTCTTTTCCGAGGATCGCGGTAACGTCCGTAGCTTTAGCGATATATTTACCGGCGCCTTCAACTACAGTGACCTTCGCTCCTTCGGCAACTTCGAGCTCGCCCTGATACTCAGCCTTGAAGCCTTCGATCTTGACTTTCGTGCCGATGGTCAGCTGGTTGTTATACTCGTCTTCGGTGCATGCGGCATTGTAGGCAAGGTATCCGCCTTCGCCGTCAGCGAGGTAAAGGACAGCCTTATTTTCCCACCAGGACTGCTTAGCCTGAATGTACGCTTCGATGACGACTGCATCGTTAACCTTAGCGGCAGCGTACTCGGCATATGTCATGACACCTTCGGATTTTGCGTTGATATCCTCTTTTGCTTTGCAGCCGAACAGCACGAAAACTGTCAGCACGACCAGAAGCAGAGCAATTACTTTTTTCATTCTAATCATTCTCCTTTTTCAAAAGTAACTGAGCGTTCATTGAACGCCCTATAATTCTATTCCATATCACCGGGAAAGTCAATATTTATGCGTTTGCTTTATCGTACGCTTCTCTGACGGCGACAGCGAGCTGATCGGCGCAGGAAGTGGGGCGCGGCCCGCAGGTATTGCCCTTGAGAAAAGATTCGATCTTATCGACCGTCCAGCCGTTGACGAGTTTGGAAATAGCCTTCAGGTTTCCGTTGCAGCCTCCGTAGAAGACGATGTTGCTAACGACGTCTCCGTCGAGGTCGAATTCGATGTACTGCGAGCACGTATACTTTGTCTTGTATCTGTATTTCATTGTCCGTTCCTCCTGTTTTACATTTTTTCTGTATTTTTTATAGCTTCATATCTGTTCTGACAATGCTTGTCTGGCCGGTACGACCAGATCTTTGCCCCCGGCTTTAACGGAAACGTCGTTTCGCGTGTGGTTGACAAATATCTGTACGCTCTTCCCGTCAAGTGTGTACGCCGCGGAAAATACGTCCGGGATGCTTACAGCGCGTGCCGCAGTTCTGTATTCGTGCGCCGGACAATCAGTTTCGGGCGTTTTTATCCTTCTGCCGCGGCAGAGGTATTCGTGCGCCTCTCCCTTCGCAAACTCCGTGAGATTTTTTACGAACGCGAATACCTCGTCCCTGTCCGGAAGCGTACTGAAATCTCTTCCGCCCCAGTGATCCAGAACTCTCCCGTCCGGAGTCAGCACGACGGTCAGGCAGTCTCCGGCAGCGAACGAATACGCAAGCCTCAGGAACAGAGAGTCCTCCGTCTGATAGAACGGCGAAGATACCTGATTCCCCATAAAGTTATGCATATATTCGTGGTAAATGTACGAACAAAGCGGAACGGGGCGCCCGATATACCAGTTAAGTTCGAAGCGGTTATCGCTGAAAGGCAGGTTCGAAATATACGGCTCCGCGGCGGAAGATTCGCACCCGAGCAGCATGCCTCGCGAAGCTTCTTTCCACCTCGAAAGCAGGCCGCGCATATTCTCCGTCATCCATTGACCGGGAACGGGAGGATGGCCGTGCTCAGAAGAATAGCAGAGATATTGGCCTCCGCCGTGGTTCTGGTCAAGGATCTGTGCATAATCTAAACCTGCGCGGAACAAGGGCGTGTATGCCTCCGCCAGGATCTTGTCCCCCTCTTCGGACGCGGCGCAGAGATCGTATCCCGCACGCTGTCCGGGACATATCCGGCTTAGCAGCACCTTTCCATCCGGTCCCGCGCACATCGCTTTTTCGAGCCCCTTCTTCTCAAACTCTTCCTCGCGGCTGTAATCGTTCAGGTTGCTCTTTACCGTATAGCTGAACCCGGAGCAATACACTCCGAGCAGATCTCCCCTTTTATGCAGTTCGTCCCTGAATTCGGTGAAATTCTCTTCTCCGCCGTAAGGAGGCCAAACGTACGGAGGTGCCCACGGAGCCGTACCCTCCCAGTGCATAAGGAGCACGAGGAGCTTTGCCGCCGTTGCTTTTTCGATGTCATCGATCAGCCCCAGCGCATTCGTGTACGGGAACAGCGCGTTCGGCTTCATTTCGTCCATATCGTGTATGCCTCTTACAGGATACGACACGACGAACGGCATATCGAAATACCAGTCCGGCAGGTACGGATTTTCAGAGATCTTATTCAGGCCCTCAGGCAGAGCACTTTCGAACCATGCGCGGTAGATGTCAGCCGCATCCTCCCAGCCTCCTTCGAAGAACTTCCACACGACGGGGAAATCGGGACCTCGGTTCGTGCCGTTTTCTCCGTACGATGCGGGATATATGCGCATATGAAGCTCTACGCCGCCGCCATTGCCGGTGAAATCGATATATTTGAGGCCTCTTTCCGGATCGTGCGCACCTGTGTACAGTCCGTATCCGGGCATCAGATAAGCCTGGAACTGTGAGCAGATCATATTGGGAAACATCTGGAAAGATCCAAGCGACGGATACTCGATCGGCCAGGAGCGGAAATTCGTTGCCTCCTTCAGGGCAATGCTGTCGACGATCGCTCCTTCGTTGAACGGGAAGAGTACGGATGCTTCACCTCCCTCGCCATTCAGTGGCTTTAGCGTCACTGCGGGCAATTCGATCCATTCGAGCACGTATCCGTCCGGCACTTTCGTGTCCGCTCTCCAGTTAAGCGTATCTGCGTCAATTTCGGCCTTAACACTCACGGAAGTTCCGTTTTCGAATCCGTACACGGCTTCGGCTCTCACGGTCTCGCCAGACGGGCCGCACTTAACTGCGAGCGCATTGAGCCTGCCGCCTGAAGCGTCGATCACTACCGCTTCTCCCCCGCTTTTTCTCAGGCAGACCCTGAACAGAGGCGAAGTGCCGCACGCGAGCTCGGTATCTTTATATTTCATAGACGCGATCGTGCCGTGCTTTGAATCGATGACCGCAGTACCGCTGCCGAATAAAAGGCTGATCATAATTTTTCTCCTTCAAAACTAATATAGCGCTATGTTAACGTTCTTTATTGACCGCCGCGCCGCAGCTATATTATAATTTAAAACAAGCCCGGACGCAAATGCAGAAAGGATGGCAGGCAATGATTTTGACGCTCTACCCCGCCTTCAGAAGGTGGTCGGAAAAAGGTTCCGTTTATATTATCTCGGATACGCACTTCGGGGACGCGGATTGCGCCCTGATGGACCCTGCCTGGATCACGCCCGAAGAACATATTGCCATCATCGAAAAGCTCGCCGGGAAGAATGACACGCTCATACATCTGGGAGACGTCGGCGATCCGGAATATATTGCCCGGCTCAGGTGCTATAAAGTGCTGCTTCTCGGTAATCACGACGAGGGGGCAAGCAAGTTCGAGCCTTTCTTCGATGAGATCTATTCCGGTCCGCTTTTCGTCGGCGAAAAGCTGCTCCTGTCGCACGAGCCTATTTACGGCCTCGAGAAGTGGTGCGTCAATATCCACGGCCACGACCACAGCGGTGCCGGTTCCCCGTCCCACCTTAATGTTGCTTCCAATGTTTGCGGCTACGAGCCGGTCAGTCTGGGCAAGCTCATCAAACGCGGCCTGCTCGGTAAAGTCGAGAGCATTCACAGGCTGACGATCGACGATGCCGTTAAAAACAAATTAAAGAGGCAGGATCAGTCCGTCAAAGATTTTTAAGGTCGTCGCGTATAAAGTGCGTCGGTGTCCACGGCTCTTTTTCCGGAAGGCCGAATTTCTCTTTTCCGATCGCGATCGATTTGATCAGGAAGCTCATGTTTCTGGCGAGCACGCGCATCGTCTGAAGCCCCTCTGCGTCGTACGCGGCGTCTCCGGGCTGGCGTCCGTGAACGCAGTTCCAGTACTGGCTCGTAGCGATCGGCATGCCGCTAAGGGCAAAATATTTGTTGAGCTCGTCAAATGTTGCCGAGCAGCCTCCCCTGCGGGCAACGGCTACGCTCGCTCCCACTTTCATCGTCTTGTCGAACTGAGTGCTGAAGAATATGCGGTCAAGGCACGCGATGAGCGTCGCGTTTGCCGATGCGTAATAGACCGGCGACGCAAGGATGAGGCCGTCCGCATCGCGGAACTTTTCGGCAATTTCATTGACGCCGTCGCTTCCGAATACGCAGCTGCCCGTCTCGCCGCATTTGCCGCACGCCATGCAGCCTCTTATCGCCTTGCCTCCGACACGGCATATCTCCGTTTCGATTCCCTCGGCTTCAAAAGTTTTAACGAGCTCGTCAATAGCTATCGAAGTGTTGCCGCCCGGTGTGGGACTTCCGTTTAAAATAAGTACTTTCATAATCAGGACCTCCTTTGGTTATTCAATAACGACCCACATTGCGGGACGTACACACGTGTTATTGTTGTAATCGACCTGGTTCCCGGAATAAGATATCGCTCCGCCCTTGTCAACGTACGCTATCTTCAGTTTATCCATTCCGGGCGAGCGCAGCCACCACAGACAGGCGTAACTGTGGCTGGCGTACCATGGCCTGCTGGAAACGGTGAATCCGCCTGTCGCTACGAGCGCTTCGCTGGGCGAGCATTTCCTTTCGCTATTGTCTTTAAAATATTTCTCGGCTTCCTGAATGCTGAGCAAGAAAATTTTGTCTTCCGTGTCGTTTCCGGGAGAAACGTTTTCATTCTGCGGGTTCTTTTCTGCGACTAAAGTAGTATTCTTTATCTTTGCGCTCTCGTCGGGAGAAAATGTTTCCCGGTAAAAATCGTCGTTAAGCCACGCGCGCATCGTGCTCGTTTCCCACGTAATATAATCTCTCGAATCGTTGAACACTTTTGATTCGACCGCGTACAGGGTGATAACTAAAATAGCATTTCCGCTCTTTTCAAGCACGAGCCACTCAAGCGGTTCCTTACCGTTTGACGTATCCCCGTCCTGCTCGTACGTTCCGAAAATGATGACGTCGCCTGCGGCCGCTTTTTTAATGTCGTCAACGATCTTATACGATAGTTCTTCCGGCACCTGAGTGGGCTCCGGCGCTCCGGTTTCCGGCGCGTCAGTCACTGAAGGTCCGGCGGTAACGTTCGCGTTTCCGTCCGTTCCTGCCGGTTTATCTGTTACTTTTGAGCCGTTCGGATCCGTTCTTTTACCGTCAGCCGGTGAGGCTTTTTTTGCGCACGCACAATGCGAGAGCGCCAGTACGGCTGCGATCAGGAGGGCAATGATTTTTACCGCGTTTTTCATTTCCGTCATTCCTTTCTGTCGTTTCGATACAGACGGTCAATATAAAACATAGCGCTTGTTTTAGGCTCCGGCAGCGTCACGGTGAACCCGTTTTTCAGAAGATCCGCGCCGCTCAAGACCGAGACGGAACCGTTGTCCGCATTCTTAAGAGAATACTGCGCCTCCGGATCTGCAAAAGGCAGACGGACAACAAACTCTTCATTGACCGCCTCTTCCTGCCTGAATGCGAGCAGCACGCTCTCTCCTGCGTCCGGATCGTCGTACGCCCAGACCGTCCAGTGCTCGCGGTCCGAATCGTGGCGCCACGGCGTGAGCGGATAATAGTCTTTTACGAGCAGGTGACGCACGCTCTTCCATTCCGCGAAATTGCGGCGCATAAGGTCGTAATCAAGCTCGCGGTTATGCGAAAACGCCTCGGACAGATTGTACACGGGCAGGAACGAAGCGCGAGAAACATACGCCGAACTGCCTGCGCCGGTGCTTGCCTCCAGCTGCGTGGCCGTTTCCTTCACGAAAGTACCGTGGAAAGGTATCCAGCGCGGGAACGTTGTGGATTGTGATAATCGCATCGATGACGTCGTTCTGTCGGCATCCGACCGCATCATCGGGAAACCGCGCCTCATCGACTCGATGTCATTGCGCCCGCCTCCGGAAGCGCACGAGTCAACGAACGTGCATTTTCCGTGCTCCGCGCAGTATTTTATTATCCCGTCCCACAGCGCGTAGTGGCCGCAGATGCCTTTGTTCTCGGTAATTCCGGAGCGCGGGAGTCCTGTTTTTGCCTCCTCCTGCCTGTCTCCGAAAGCCCAGGCCGCGTCGGGGTTATTGTTATTGTCCTCGCGATACATATCTATCCCGCACGATTCCATCATACCCGTTATGCGTCCGAGCGTCCAGGCGAGACAGCCGGGATCGCCTATATTATTCGTGCGCACATATCCGTCTCCGAGGCTCCATTCTTCCCTGTACCCGTAATTTTTAACGAGCGAAGGCACGTCCGTCACGCGCTCGGGTTCGAACCACGCGAGCACCTTCATACCGGCCTTATGACATGCGTCGTTTGATTCTTTGAAAGAATTTCCGGGCCACTTTACGCTGTCAAGTTCCCAGCTGCCGACAGTTCCCCACCAGTCTGCTTCGACCGTGCGTCCCTTCGGGTCAAAATACCATCCCGCGTCGAACCAGCGGAAGTCCGTGACCATATCTTCGGATATCAATTTATTCAGCGTTCTGCGCCACGTAAAACTGTGCTCGGAAATGCTGCCGTCGGAGTTGGGCAATCCCGTGTCGAGCGCGAAGTATGCCGATGATATCGGTTCAAGCCTTCTCCCGGAGGCATCGGCTTTCGGCAGATTATATTTCATAAACCATTCGCGCCAGAGGTTCGTAGCGTTAAAATAATCGCGGCCTTTATATGGCAGCAGCACTACGAGTCCGGTGCGGATCTTTTCGCCGGGCATAAGAACAGAATTCAGAAAAATATTGGTTTTAGCCCTTAAACGTGTCGTGCGGGCTTCATTGTCCGCGCTGAACAGAGCCTGCCACGTGCCTGCCCAGCCGAGCGCGATCATCGTGCCGCCGTTTCCGTGGACCAGGTCGAAATACGGAAAAACTATATGAGTCGGGCGGCCGATCGTTGACGCGAAGCCTTGGTCCGACTTTGAAAGATCATGTTCGTACGCGGCGTACCAGTTACCGAAATCGCCGAGATTTCCGCGAAGCACAGGTGCGCTTCCGTCGAAATTCATATCGATCGCGTATATTTCGGACAATGCTTCCGTAGGTTCGCGGCCAATATTTTCGAACCATACTGTGTACTCGCATTGTCCGAACTCTTCCACGATCCGTAAATAGGCGCGCACTTCGAGTCTGTCGTCGATCCTTGCCGTTATGACCGCTTTTTTCTCGCCTCCTCCGCCCGTAAGCACCTGCCTCGGACGGACTCCGCCGAATCCTGTGTATTGCCTGCCGCCGTACTTAAACGTAAACGGAAATGATTCCGGCTCCCTCAGCATACGTTCAAACAGCTTTTTCCCCGCCGATATATTTAATGCTTTCTTACTCATCCTTCGTTCCGCCTTTCGCTCCGGCCTTGCTGCGCTTTTTCTCTTTATACCGCCTGTTCGCATTCTCCAAAAAACGCTTCAGCATATCGTTTTCAAGGATCTGATCGCGAACACGCTCGCTGAGACTCTCCGCAATATCCTCGACGGTGCAGTCAACGTAAAAATCACGCGGCAGATCTTTCGTATATTCTCCTCCGCCGTAGCTTCCTGCCGAACTTCCGGGAGTAAAGCAGTTGAAATGGATATCCGGGACGCCGCGGGTAAAGAAGCGCAAAGTTAAATGATCTGTCTCATGAGCCTGTTCGATAGTGTAAACGCCGAGCGGGATATCGCAATGAAGGAATTTCAGTCCTTTTTCCTTTGCGAACTCTTCCGCAAACGAATAGTATTCGCCGCGGATAAGCACTTTTTTCTTTTTTAGCTGTTTATCGAGCGCTTCCGACGATTCGATCGACGTGACCGTATGGCTCAGGATCAGACAGCTGATCCTTGGGAAAGCCTCCAGAAAGCCTTCTCCGATGCCCGTTATGCCCTCTGTGATGCTCAAAGTATTATAATCCTTCTTCCAGTCTTTGTCGGATCCGGGGAAAACTACCGTGTCCTCTTTGCAAAGCCTGCCCTCACCTTCGACCTCCAGAAGGCCGCTGTAGTGGTTGATATAAACCACTTTTTTATTGTGCTCGGAAAAATACATTTTATCTCCTTTCAGAAATGCTATTTCAGATCATTTCCGGACTATATTTCCTGTTTCTCCAAAAGTCGCGCCGCCTTATCCATAGCTCTTAGCTGATCTTCGTCGAATCCACCGTCGCGGCGAAGGCACATATCTGCGGTCACGACTCCTCCCATCCTGTTAAAAGCTCCAATGTACGCCGCAAGATAATCCGGGCTGTACTTACACCCGCGCATTCCCCAGCCATTGTAAACCTCCCAGGGCCTTTCGGGAATACCGAGGAACGAAAGCACGTGCGGCAATGCATCCCAGTCCCTGTCAGGATCCGGAAACGCGTTGAAATACACGAGCTCACCGGCCGTAAAATCACATAATGGTGTGGGAGGGGCAATGGTCTGGAAAAAGTCTGCGCGCAGGTAGCCTGTTCCTTCAAAAGACGTGTCTATCTGAGTCCCCGGATGAAGGCAGCCGTAAAAGTTATTGGCGACAAGCGCTTCCGGATTCCCGGCCCTCACAGCGTTCTTAAATATGGAAAGCTTATTGTCATCATAACTGATCTCTTTATAAACTCCGTCGAACCACCAGCCCGCGACTTTATCACCGTACCTCAAAGCATACTCTTTAAGAGGCCCTGACCACATTTTAACAAAATCTTCGCTGATCACGCCTCCGACTCCGCCGTGATAGCCGAATCGCTTCGCCGCTTCCGGATCCGGATCGCGTGACATCCCGTCGCCCGTATAATAGAGGAACAGGTCAATTCCGCGCCTGCTCAGTGAAGCGTACAGGTCCAGCACCAGATCTCTCTCGCTGCAGCCGTCCCTTAGTCCGGTCATATCTTCGAAGGTTTTGTTCGGGGCAATAAAGTGCCGCGTTCCCTGCTGCATCGTGAAGATAATGTACCCTGCTCCGATGCTGCTCAATTGAGAAGCGAGCAGTTCGCAGTCAAAATCTTCAACGCATTCTTTCCACGGCGTCACAAAGCCGCGCGTATTCTCAGGCCCGGTACCGTTTTGCTTTCCGTAAAGATAATGGCAGAACACGCCCCATTTTTTGCTTCTGAAAGTTTCCGAAGTCATACGATCCGTCCTTTCTGCTGCTTTTATCGATCTTCTACGATGTATCAATCTGCTTCGATGCGCTTAACGAGCAGCACGACATCTTTGACCTTATCCGTGCCGTCCGTGAAAGCGGGACGGTCAGGCGCTTTCCAGACGGAATTGCCCGCAGCATCCTTCCCGGGAGCCACGAACGTGCCGATATCCGTATATTCATTTGTCCGCGGATTAAACCACTTCGCCTCGTAGGTCTCGCCGGGATAAAGGCCAGCAACGCTGCCGGAAGCATTGCCCCTTGAATAAAAGTAAACGATGTAAAGATCTCCCGGGATCGCTGCGCTCACGTTCAGCGGTTCGGAAGAGTCAGGAATAAAGAATGTGCGCGAATCGAAATCGGGCGTAAGTTCCCACCATTTGAACTGCTCGAAGAACGAACGCATATACCCATGCTGGTACGCAGACTCGAATTCGACCGCCTCGCTCCAGTGAACGGCTTTATCCTCCGGAGTGATTTTATCGATGCCGTCGCTGGAAGTGGAGTTAACATCGTAGTTGCTGTTATACAGCCACATATCGATCGCCCCGTATCCCACTCCGGAAAACCCGGAAAGCATCGAGATCCAGGACTGAGCGCGGGCTCCGAAATTCTTCGTCCAGAGATAGCAGTAACGCCCTTCGTAGTTAATGGCGACCTTACTGCTCTGCCAGTAATCTTTTACGACATCCGTATTTACGGATCCGGTCAGCGAAGGGCTCCACTGAACAGCCCACCAGTTATGCCCCGTCCTGGCGCTGACCTCGTCGGACAGGAAAACGGATTTTCCATCGTTGGTGCCCTTTTCGGTCGTGCCCAAACCCGTCACAGTCGTAAAAGACGCATTTTCCTGATGGCCGCTTAAAGGATGCGAATAAGCGTCGTATTTATGGATATATTCGGCGATAAGCACCCACGGGTTATTGGCCGCGGTATACAGTTTCTGGTCTCCCCTTGACGCGTAGAAGCTGCTGTCGATCTCCTGAGCGAGCGTCCACATGACCGGATATGCGGCGTACCTTGCCACCCAGTAGCGCGATATCGCTTCCATATACGATTTATCGTTCATCACTTTCTCATTCATCTGCCCGGCGAAGAAAAACTCCGCGTTTGCGTGAACGAGCCCCTTTTCGGCGATATATTTATAATACTCGTCGTTCCTGATAAACGCTCTTACGTCTCCCGCGCTGAGAGTCCCGTCAGTCAGATCCGCGCCGGTCCCGATCGGCTCCGACTGGTAGACGGTAAATCCCTGCTCAGCGCGCTTATCGACGATATATTTAAAGTGAGATCCTGCTCCGGTATCACCCGCATGCGCACCGCCGCGGTTTATCTCCTCCGTATACATCCCCCAGTGGGTGTCTCCAAGATAAAAGAAAGGCGTTCCGTCAGCGTATACGAAGTGCTTGCTGCCGTTCGTCGTGACGAAGCCGCGCTTATAGATCTCGAGGTCGCCCTTATATTGGTTTGCGGCAACGGTCCCCTTCTTTCCGTTCAGCGACCGGTCCGTGTCGCAGCGCGTCGTGAAATCCCAGATGCCGTATTCGGTTGGTGCAAAGCGCAGGACAAAAGTGTTTTCGCCGTTCCAGAAGCCGGGAATGGTCAATTTCGTTTTGGTTTCGCGGTTCGTGAAGTCTCCGTAAAATTCGACGTAAAGCTGCGTGTTCTTTTCGTACGCCGATTCCGTTTCGAACGTTATGTCCGCGGCGACCCAGGTCAATGTCTTGTAATCTGTTTCTTCCGTGATATCCTCGCGCTCCTGCGGCTCGGGCGGAACGACGTTGTCAACGTCCGGCTTCCCCGGTTTTTGATCATCCCCGCCGCCTTTTTTTTCGCACGACAGCGCCGGCAGCATAACTGCTGCGAACAGCATAAGCATAACAGTCTTTATCAATCGCCTCATTGTCCGTCCCTCCGCCTGAGCTCCGTTTTATTTGGCATGCTAACGGCCTCATTTTACGCGAGCGGACAGTGCGTGTCAATCAATATTCTATTTCCGGACCGGATCAGTCGAGCTCAAGAATGTCGAACGTAACTCCACCCACATGAGCCTTGCTGAGAGCGTTGCACTGATCTTTATCGAAATACGCAAAACCGATATTCTCCTTCTGAACAGTACCCAGCATATTCTCCAAACGAATCGAATTCATTGACCCGTCGCTGACCTCGGAATGGAACGTGACCCTTACTTCCAGGCCGCTGTCGTATATCTGATTGGAAAGAACGTACCGATAAGCTGTCATCGTTTCTGTCAGCTCATATTCTGTCACCGACTCGGGCATCAGGCAGTCACGGTTATACACCTCGAACGTCACCCACGCACGCGCGTCACCCTTTTTCGCCGCCGTGAACGTGATCTCGACCTGATCGGAATTCTTGATAGTACCAACATTGCCCGTGCTGAAAACGTTCTTGCTGCCCTTCACCGGTTTAGCCAGAGCAGTCAATGTCTCCGCCGTGATCTGCGTGTGGAACGGGACAAGGTAAACGCTTCCCTCCCACCTGCCGCTTGCGTCGACAGATTTAAGCAGACCCGGTTTTTCTCCGCCGGAAGCACCGATCTGAACGATATTATACTCTTTCTCACCGAGATTCACGGTCAACGAACCGGCGGTTCCGCCCGTGTATCCGGGCCTCGGCAGATTCTCCTCCGCGAGCGTCGTTATCGCGTACAGCTCCGAGTCCAGGTATTCGCCGTCGAAGATCATCTGCTGCGTCATATGCACGCCGTTGCTCCAGAGCATCTTAAGCTGCTTGTACGCGCTCTTCTTTTTCTGCGTCATTGATCCGTACTCACCCAGCGTGATGTTGCTGTGACCCGCCAGATGCGCGTTGTAGGCAATGTTGTAATACTCGCTCAGCATACCGTAGCGCGTTCCGCCGTAACCCGTACCGCAGGTCAATACGATATCGATCGGGCTTATGCGTTTATCCGCGCTGCCCAGGAATCCGGCGATCGCGTCTGCCTCGGGAATCTGATGAGCGGTGATCGATTCGGGCGGATAGCCTGCCAATAGTGCTTCGCGGTATGCCTCCATAATGCGCTTGGATACGATATAACGGTTATACATGACCCACTCTTCAAAATACTCGCCTTCGTATTTATCCCAGTCTCCGCGGGACGAATAAAAATCATCGCGCGGCGCGTCGATCGCGGAAACACTTTTGAAATTCGTACCGAATATCGAATTGATGTTGGCAACGCTTCCGTACCGGTCGATCAGATAATTCCGGAACCCTTCGATCATGTACGGGTTGTAGTCGCCAACGCCGTTGGCAACGGCTATTTCCTGTTCGTGCACGGGTGACACTCCGACCAGATGCTCCGGAGTCGCTCCTTCGCCGCGGAAGGCAATCGCAGTGTTCTGCAGAAAGTCGCGAAGAGGGTACAGTCTGATCTTAGCCGTTTCCATTATCCCGTCCGCGTACGTGCCGGTGAGGAACCATTCCGGATCGACCTCCACCGCGTTTGACCATTTCCCGTCCGGACCGTACGAGAGATATTTTTGCTCGTTGTCGTACGGATCTTTGTAAGCGCCAAGCTTCCCAAAAGCGGTTCCTTTGTGCCAGCGTGCGGTAAAGCAGGGCTCGAGCATCAGATACTCGCTCCCGAGCTTGTTCGTATACGTGCTTGTCAGCGACGGAACAGCATAATCGGAATATGACGAGTTGTCAAACCATTCGTCGATCTCCTTGTTAGTCTTGCAGGATGAAATGCTCGCGAATGCTTTCGAAGAATACTCCGTGCGTATGTGGCAGAATTTCCCCTTGGACACGTATTTATCGTCGTTATATTCCAGAAGGCTTTCCTGTCCGCTGTCGAGCGAAGAATAGAAACGGTTCTCCATAAACCCGATATCGAGCAGACTTCCTTCGGTCCCTGCGTCATCGTAGACTGCCACGTATGACAGGTCTTCCTCTCCCTCGCGCGCCGGAAGGGCAACTATATATTTCTGCCCGTACAGCGTCGATGCGCTGACGCCGATAGCGTCTTCGGGCAATTGTATCCCGCTGTTGTTAAATACTGCTGTTTCTGCATTCCCTTCAAAAACGGCCTGTACCGAATTGAAATACAGGATAACCGGGTCAATTCCTTCGGAGAGATTGCGGACCGATATTTCGACCGGTACTCCGGATGTCGTATTGGTGAGCGCGAAGGAGCATTTTAGCGTATGAGCTGAGATCACGCTGCCGTCCGAAAGAGATATGAGAACATACTGAAGTTCGCCTTTCTTATTAGTATTGCGCGAAGCTACGAGCAGTACCTCGTCGTCGCGGTCTTTCGAAAAGCGGCCTGTCGCTATCGTATAAGGGCCCGAAAAAACGTTGCGTACGCGTATTACCATACGCAAAAGGCCGAATGTGTCAAATATACGCACGTCGCCGTCATTCCCCTTGTACGCTGCAAACGGAGCAGTCGCTATCAGCACTTCGTCTCCGACTTTTGCGGCCGCGACCTGAACGCCTCCTTTAACAGACGCATCAAACGCCAGAAACTGAGTCGTGCACGTATTCTGATTGTTATAAATACGCACCGTGGTAAAATTATCCTCGTGCCTCCCTTCGCCTGCCACCAGCGCCGGAGCCTCCGTAAGACCGTTCATCTGACCCATCTGGGCATAGTAAACGGATGTCTGGAGACCGAGGTTCAGATCGGGAGCGGTGTAAAATACGGTGTTGCTTGTACCGTTGGAGACACGTGACGGGAGGTCGATAAATGCATTGACCATATCTTCCTCCGAAGCGTTTGTCATATATAAGTGCATCGCTTCGAACGTATACATATCTTCGTACGTGTCAAGCGGCGCATCGCCATCGAAAAACAACACAAGTTTGTGGTCGTATATCGCGCAGCCCATTTTCATTCCGGCGGCCACTACCTGCGGCAATTCTCCCGAAAGCCCGGACTTGCCGATCAGGGCTCCAAGAGCCGCGGAATCGACGGTGACGGTTCCGTTTTCATTGACTCCTACGATATTGTTTCCTCCGTCTTTCAGCTCGCCCTTGGCGAAATACTTCGACCCGCCGAGTGTAAACGCGTACGAATTAGTATTGCCCAGGACCTCTTTGATGCGGCCTGCTGTCGTGTAATTCGAATAATCGGGGAGCGATGCAGCGGGATACTTATCTACTGTTACCGTGTGCTTCGATCTGGACGTGTTAAGCGACACAGCTTCGATCGTTTCCGGTATTTCGGACGGTATCACTACAGAATCACATGAGACCATAAACCCTGCCATCAGCGGCAGCATCAGCGCGATGATCGATCTTCTGAATTTCATATTTACCACCGTTTTTAAAAAAGTATTGCCGCACTGCATATACCCGCAGTGCGGCAATGGTTTGCTCCGATTTTATGATTCGGAATTAAGGTTTTCGGTACCGGGCACGCCGGCGATGATGCGGGCAATATATGTGCCTTCTGCCTGTTCTCCCGCTACATAAGTTTCAACATCGGGATTCACGTTTTCAAGCGCTTTCCAGCCCGTGAAACCGGTATTGCCAGAGAGGTATTCAAGCTCGTAATAGATATCCCCCGTTATCCCGAGTTCGGCCGGAATATCCACCGGGAACGTGGTATTGTCCCTGTGATTCTCTCCGCTGACCGTAAAGAGCGGCGTTCCCGCCACGGTGGTGTCGTAGTCTTTGTTCCAGGCCCATACGCTGAACGACCATGTGTTCACGCTGTCCGCATACGATGCAACGTCTGAGATTATGATCTGCTTCAGGAAGTATTCTCCGATATCAAATCTCTGCCCGAATCTCCTTGCATCCATCGCGTTGAACGTTGCTCTGCCTGTGCTGCCGAATTCGCCCATCACGTTCACTTTTTCTATAATTACGACATTAAATGAAGCGAGCAAAGCAACTTTTCCTTCTCCGTCTTTATAGAAGACACGAACGGTATGTTCGTCGTTTTCCAGGCCTGCAAGAGAAATGAATATCTCCATTCTTGTAGCGTACGTGCTGCCTGCGGGTGCGTGCTGCATCATATCCATCGGATACGTCCACGCCTCGTCATATATTGCGTTTTCATCATCGATCTGATATCCGAACGTACCCTGCGTTCCTGCGCCGGCGATCCAGCCCCAGAAACGGATCCTGTCCACCGCAGGATCGGAGATATCCGCGACGTGGTTCCAGCCTGCTGACTGACCGGGTTCGAAGACGGCGCTGACCTTATTCTCACCTGCGAACAAGTCGAGTTCGTCAAACGAAAGATGTGTCATGAAATCTGTTTCGTTCCACGCAGCCGCATTTTTCTCGGGCGCTTCGGAGATCACGATCTTGAACGATTCCATCAGTGCCAGTTTTTCGTTTCCGTCTTTGTAGTATATCCGGACGCTATGCTCGCCTATGGAAAGATTTTGCAGAGGTATCTTAACACCCATTCTGGGAGCGTAATCGCTGCCTTCGGGCGCATGCTGCATCATATCTCCCTCTGGAGTAAAATCGGCGCTGTAGATCGTTGATCCTTCATCGATCTGGTATCCGAACTGGCCGGGTTTGCCCGCGGCCGCTATCCAGCCGTACACGAAGAGTGTATCTGCTGTTTTTTCCTGAACGGCTGCTACGTGGTTCCAGGAACCCGCCTGTCCCGGAGTGAATATCTCTCCCTGATCCGTTCCGCTAAGATGCGCCTGTATTCCGTCGAACGCCAGGTGTTTGATAAAGCCGGAATCTGTCCAAACGGGAGCCATATCTTCTTTTGTGAGATTCGCCTTCAGATCGGGCTCGTAATTCTGAGCATCCTCTGCCGTTTCAAAAAACGCGACATAGGCTACGTCGAAGTACTCGCCTTCGCCGGCAACACCGCGGAAGAAATCGAGGCGGCAATAGTTAACATAATCATCTACGATCGCGGTAATGCCGCTTTCTTTGAGGTCATATACAGAAAGGCACCAGTTTGTTTTATTGACCCAGTCGGTGTAGAAATGGCCTCCAGGCTCTCCCCAGCCTGCACCTGAACCGAGGAAGAACTCTCCGTCTAAGTCGCTGTTGGTGCGGTAGCAGATTGCCAGATAATTCGCTATCACTTCGCCTTCGCCGATACCGATGATAGCCACGTACGGGTCGCCAATGCCGCTTCTGTTAGGCATCAGGCGTACGAACGTGCGTCCGTCTTCCGACATAACTTCTGCGCTCGATACCTCGTTCGTGACGGTCGGCCCGATCGGAGACCTGGCCTGGTCGCTGATATGATCGGGCTCGATAATGCATACCGGCTCGCGCTTCTGTCCGGACTGGCCGCTGCCTTCCTCGATCTTGATAGAAACGATCTGTATAAAATCGTTGTCCTCCAGCGTCTTATCGTCACCGACGAGATAAACGATGTAATCGCCCTTGGTAAGAACTACGTCCTGGTTAACATTTGCCTCAGCTGCATTTGCATCAAAACGGAAACCAGACCGTACGTTTTTATAACCGTCGACCGGGTCAAGATACCACCAGCGTATTACTTCTTTTTCGCCGGCTTTTGCAATTCCGACCCAGTCTTTTCCGCTTCCGTAAGCGGTTATAAAAATCGACTCGCCTTCCTCATATGTGGTCTTATCGAGGGAAAGTCTGTTCTCAGGGTATGTGCTCTGTCCGCCCGGATCGTCCGTGGCCGGGACATCTGTAGCCGGAACAGCACTCGCATCCGGCCCATGGTCCGTTTTAGGAGTACACGCTGCTGCCGACACCGCGATAACAAGTATCAGCGCAGTAATCAGTAAAATTTTCTTCATACTGGATCACCTCATTTTTCTTATAAGACAGGCACGTCAAATATCAGGAGCCTATCCCGTATATATGATTTTCCACTTTTCATTGCACTGCTGCTCTATTTTTGCGAGAGTATCTCTGTAGTGCGCTCTGCCGGAAAAATAGTTTGAAAAGATGCTGTCAATATTGGCGGTAATTATCGCTGCTATTTCAGGAGGAACCAGGCATTCGAATATACCTACGACATCGCAATCCGGATAACTTACAAAAGCGTCGTAGTTCGTATCTTCCTTTCCGCCAACTCTCCAGAAACTATCCATAGCAAGCGACCGGACGTTCGGAACTGATCCGCCTATCTGACCGTTGTAAGCGCGCTGGCCGTCTTCGGTGTAGAAGAACAATGCAAGTGCCGCGGCTGTATCCGGATTTTTGGTCCTGTTATATACACCGAATCCGGTAGCGCCCGCTCCGACACCGTGGACCGGATAAGCAAACATATCGCATACGTTCCAGTCAACACCGTAATCGTCATATTCTTCACACTTTGTCGGGAGCGCAGGGAAAACGGAATTAACAAAAACCGTACGGACATTATTGTTAATTACTTTACTGTATTTGGAATTCATATCGGCATTCCCGCCGACAGGAACTACATATCCTCTTTCCATCAGCCCGATAACTTCCTCGATTCCTTTAACGACTTTATCGGAAGTGAGGTCGATTCTTTTATTAATCGTATCAAGCCACTTTCCTCCCCAGCCCTGAAGCAGCGGGATGAGACACGGCGCAGAGTTAAAACTGATATTTCCGCCAACCTGTTCGTATTTTCCGTCATCGCCGACAACGGTCAATCTCTCGCAGTAATATTTGAAATCATCCCACGTCCATCCCTTCGGCGGATCGGTCAATCCGGCCGAGGTCAATGCATCGCGGTTATAAAACATCATCGCGTGAGTATGATCGCGCGCGACCATATAAATATTTCCGTTTATGCGTCCCAGGTCCATCGTGCCGCTATAAATATTGCCGATATCGATCCCGAGCGGTTCAAGGTACTGAGTCAGATTCATCAGTGCGTTGTTCGTTATGGCATAGGAATAAGTATTCATTTCCCAGAAGAAAAAAACATCGCCTATATCACCTGAAGCAATTCTGTTCGCAGTACTGGCCGGATCAGTTATAGACATATCCACTATGACCTTTGTCCCCGGATACCTGCTCTCAAACGCAGCTGCAAAAGCATGCGTCGCAACTATTCCTTCATCTCCCGCAGAATTGTATCCGGACATAGTTACTGTCCCGTTAATCACAGGAACATAACCCTTTTCCAATATGCCGTTCTGTACTTCGACTCGCCTGCACGACACACATGAGAATACCGTAGCAACTGCAAGAATGATAAAAATCACTGTTTTAAATTTAACTGTCATATTATGCCTTTCTCCGTTCCTTCTCCGGTATCACCGTCTCTTCAGAGCGCTGATCAAATACCTCTGTTTTTAAATTACTATATCAAAAAAAGCTCCTGATTTCTAACTAATTCTTTACAAAAGAAACCGAATCCTTGACATATTTTGATCTTTCAGCCCTATATAACGGCCTCGTCGTTTTCGCAACACATGGATCAATATATGTCAAAAACCAAGCGTCCGGATCGCATCGACAAGATGCCTGCCGTACTCCTCTGACCCGAGTCCGTTGGGGTGAAGACTGTCCAGATAATACTCGTTAAGGTGCGGTATCAGTTTAAAGCCGTCCACGACTTTCACGTTTTTGTACCTCCCCGCGATCTCTTTCACGTTTTCGCAGAAACGCACGAATACCGGGTACTCGGGGCCGCAATTGCCGCGCCAGACCGGCGAGATACACAGCACCGGCATATCTTCGCCGTACAGTTCGATAAGCGCGTCATAATATTCCTCGACGTCCTTCATATTTTCCGCGTTGAACTGGTTCGTGCCGAGGGCAATTATGATCTTATCCGGCATATATCCTTCCATCTTCATCAGTACGTTTTTATCGTAAACGTACCCGCCGATGCCCTGATTGATTATATCGTAGTTAAGGACTCTGTTGGCAACGCATATATACGTCAGACTTGAGCGCAGCGGCCCGAACCCCTGCGTGATCGAATCACCGAGCCACAGCACCTTTTCGTTCTTCTCAGGCCTTTTTACCGGTGCGTTGACCTCGAAATTGCGCAGCACAGCCGTGGCATCCGAAGGCAGATAGATAACTACGTTCTTCTCGCCCTCGGGAAGCTCCCACTCGATCCGGCTTTCGGTCCCGAGCGTCTGAACGTAGGCGATATCCGTAATCAGCCCGTCGACCATCAGTTCGATTGAATCGTACGAACCGATCCAGATCAGTTTGTACTCGAAACTGACCTTCGTAGCCGCGGTGATAAACTCGATCGTCTTTGAATTTGACCCCATGCTCCGGCCGTACCAGAAATCGCTGACGCTTTTCAAATATTCCATCTGCTCATCCGTGTACTGGAACGCCTGCAGCCAGCCTCCTTCAAGCTCTTTAAAACTGTACGCACCAAAATATATTTTTTTAAGTTCTTCGTTTGTCATACCGTCGTCTCCTTCGCCCGGTCCTCACCCGGAAATTTATCCGTTCACTTTGCCGCGGTCAGCCGCACGCTCCCGCCGGGTGCGAGGGCAACCGCCAGCACTTTGCCTTCATATATCTTGCCGCTCTGATCGACCGCCCGCTTCCACGGGTTTTTGAGTTTCGCTTCTCCGCCGCATTCGCCGGTTATTGTCACATACGTCACGTCCCCGTCCGCGCACGCCGCGTCAATAAGAAACGCCCCTTTTGTCCTCAGCGAGCAGAACTCCGCCGGGCGGTTTTTATCCCAGTTCGGGAACAGCACGATCGTATCCGTGTGGCCCCAGATAAGGCATTCGTTGACAACTGCGTACAGCGACAGATTCTCGGTGAACAATCCCATGCGCATCATAAAGTCCATGCCGAACGTATCCCCGTATCGTCCGCCTGTCAGCGTCGCGCGCAGATTCGCGTACTCGTTCGGAAGCATACAGTAGCGCACGTGCCTCTTGAATCTTTCGATATCGATTATCCCCAGCCGCGCGCCTACCAGGTGATAGAAGACAAGGTCGTTTCCGCCCTCGTTATAGTGGTGGCGCCACGAACGCCTTGCCACAGCCAGCTGATCCTCATCCCCTGTCAGCGCATCAACGTCTTCTCCCGGGAATATCTGTATGAGGTTCGCCGGCGTGTTATATATCACGTGGTCCGGATCTTCCGTCCCGACGCTTATGTACACTTCGCCGAACCGCCCTTCTGCGGTCGGATAATCGGGGTACGCGGCCAGTATCTTCCTTATATCTCCTGCCAGCTTCTCTTCCTCGCCGCTTATTCCGAGATCGTCGATTGCTTTAAGCGTCGCTTTAAAAATGAATTTCGTGAACGCCAGATCGGTCGCTCCGTCAAGGTTTTTGTCAAGGCCTCTGGTCAGCCCGTAAAGTTCAGGAACGATCGTCGGGAAAAGATGGTACTTTCCGTTGCCAACGGGATCCGCTCCGTCGCGCATCATATATCCCGTAAGGAACGCCGAAGCCGCGCGTATCAGCGGATATATACGCGTTCGAAGGAGGTCAATATCTTTCGTGTATGTGTAGTGCCACCACAGGCTCTGCACGGCCCAGGGCGTTTCAAATATCTCCCAGCCCCAATCCGGAGACGGATACGGATTGATCGTCATCGGCACGGGATACGCCGAATGCGGGAAACAGGCGCCTTCGAGCGCGTAGAAATCTTTTGCCCACGCCGCCGATACAGGCAGAAGGTCTTCGATCATACGCAGGTACGGAAGATGAAGTTCCTGACGGTTTGCCCCCATCAATCCCCAGAACACCTGCTGCGTGTTGTAGTTCATGTGGTAGTCGCCGTGCCACGCCGTACCGACGCCGGGGCACATCCAGTTTCCGAACAATCCGACGCAGCGTGAATGGCCGTTCATAGCGCAGCGGATGAAATATGTGTTGATATACCACAGGTGTTCGAGGAATTCGTCGCCGATCCGGATGCCCGAGCGCTGCCAGTATTCAGCCCATACTTTCGCGTTATATTCCGTGATCTTATTGAAATCACATACCGCGGCTTCTTTTACTTGCTCCACGCGGTCGTAATAACCTTCTGTGACGCTGAACGACAGTTCGCTGACGCTTTCAGAAATGCCTGCGAAGCGCAGATCGAGGCCTCCGGGAACAGTTTTTCCGTTAAGGCGGTAGAGCATGCTGAAACCCTTATCCACTCCCGGACGGACATTGCCCTCATAGCCGTTGTACGTAAGAAGCTGGATAAAGCCGTTCTCCAGGGGCGTAAAGCGAGGCAAGCCGTCGTTCGGCACGTACGGGACGATCATGAGACGGTAGAAGATATTGACCGCCTCTCCCCTGTCGTTAACGGTCTTCAGCACGATATCGTCAGTCTCCATCGAGACCGCGATTTTAATATAAAACTTTTGCCTCTCGTCCGATTCGAGATTTATCGTAAGCAGTCCGGTCGAGATATCGAGCTCGTGTCCCAGTACCTCGTACCCTTTGCGGTCGAAGAACAGATAAATATCCGACGCAGGGAACGGGCGCGGGTATACGTGATCGTGGTACGACGCGGTGACTTCGCGGCAATAATCCGCGAACCATTGACGGCTGCCGAACGCGTCTTTGTCGTTGATTATGCGGCCCCAGACTTCCTTGAACGTACCGACTTTATCCTTCTGCCCTTCGTCGATGCGGATGTCCCATATGTTGTTGTGGCCCAGGTGCATGAGCAGCGCGTCCGGGCGTGTACATACGATGAGGCCCAGATCGCCGTTGCCCATGATCGCTCCTTCGAAAAAATCAGGAGAAGCAACGTCTCGCCTTATGCTGTGCTTTTTTGCCGTGTTTAAAATGTCCTGACGGTCCATGGCGGTTCCTTTCGATTTGTAATTATTGCATATTTTCGGTTATCGGTCATTCAGTCTCGGGAGAATTCGAGCGTGCGGCTCTCTCCCGCGTTAAGATTCAGACGCTCCCTGTGTATTCCGCGGATGATCAGTTTTGTGTCAATATCAGCCGCCGCCTTTACGGTCAGACGTATTTTTCCGCCTTCGTCCCACGCAAAATCCGCTGTTCCGCCCGGAAATACGATCCCGCGCACGCTGCCGGACAATACCCTCTCCGGTACCGCCGGGAGTATCACCAGCGCGTCTTTTTCGTACCTGAACACCATTTCCTGCACCGCGCTTACTGCCCCGAACACAGCGTCGAGACACACTATCGCGGAGTCTTTCCAGTTGAGCGTCATGCCCATGTGGCGCCAGTCGTTGTGAAGCGTAAACAGATTCGGCAGCAGCACGCTTTTGGACAGCACGTCCAGACATTCCGCCGCTTTCTCGGCCAGGCCGAACCGGGCGTAGATATTGGCCATGTGCGTAAGCGACCAGCCCACCTGACTGCCGAGCTCCCTCAGCTCCACCGCACGCCTGAACGCGGCGAAAAGCTCCGGGGCATTGTCCTCCGTGACCTCGTTTCCGGGGAACACGGGATAAATGTGCGAAAGATGCCTGTGCTCGTAATTATCGTCGAGTTCAGCACTCATCCATTCCTTCACCGCGCCGTCGGAATTGACCATATACCCGGGTATCGCCGAAAGCAGCCTGCGGTACTCATCCGCTTCATCCGCATACATGCCGGTCGATTCGATCCCGGCGAGCAGATTCGTCAATAGTTCTTTCATTATCGCGAAATCCATCGTCGCGTTTTTCGCGGCCGGACAATTATGTCCCGTTGCCGACTGAGTGTCGAGTTCCATCAGGTTCCGGGGCGTGTTCTCCGGCGAGACCGACGGCACGAACTGCACTTTTCCGTCATCGAATATGACGTAGTCGCAGTAAAAGCACGCAGTTTCGTGCATGAACGGCAATATTTCTTCTCTCAGCAGCTGCTCATCGCCGGAGTACACGTAATACTCACAGAAATGGCGGCAGAGCCATCCCGCGCAGCTTATCCAGTTCGATATGACCGAGACGGGCACGGACAATCCTCCGACGTGCGGCGTGGTATATGCCGAGATCCAGATGCCGTTCATCCCGAACACCTGTTTCGCGCATTCTCTGAATTTCGCGGTCCTGGACGTATAATAGCGGATCAGCGGCGGCAATGCGTACGCAAGTCCTCCCGGCAGCGCGTGCCAGTAAGTCATCTCCACGTTTTCGTTGGCAACGTACTGGCTCCACAGAAGCTTGTTTTCGCCGAACCACAGGCCGTACAGATGCACCGGGTAGCTGTTTTCAGCCGTTGCCGAAATGAACAGATACCGTCCGAACCTCCAGCAGCGCTCGATCAGCGCGGCGGGCATACGATCCTCAAACGCTTCGTCGAGCAGCTTGTCGTTCGACTTTTCAAATTCCGCCTCCTCCGCCAGCCTGATGTCGACCGCGTCGTACAGCGGCGTATACAGCGCCGTGTGTTTTGAGAGCAGCGTTTCGTACGTTTCGCTTAAATACCCGTCGAGATCGATGTGAGAGCCGTGCGATGAGCAGCACACGAGAACCATATAATCCCTGCCCGTTATTTCGACGCCGTTTTCGACGTTTTTCGACATAAAATCTCCGATAAACGCAACGTTCATCGCAGTTTCTTTTTCCGCACATGCAGCCCTGAAACCGTTCCCTGTCATTTCGATGCTGTCAGCGCCTCCGAACAGTTCCGGCGTGTATTTCACCGTGAATTCGATATCGGCGCTCATACGCATGACCGTAATATCGCTGTCGCGCGACACGAACGCTTTTCGCACGTATTTATGCTCCCCCACGCAGAATTCGACGAACGCCTCGCCTTTTTGCAGATCGATACCGCGGCGGTAATGTTTAAATACGTTGTCCGGCGAAAAACTGAGTCTGAGGGCTCCCAGAGGAAAAGGCGTTTCGGTGCAGGAAGCGTAACCTTTTCCGAGCAGCGCGTACATGATATTGTCTCTGTTCGCCGCGGCGTAATCGCCGTGAATGATATCCTCGCGCATTTTCCTGAACGTATCGGTCATGTCGGGAACAGCGCCGTCAACGCCGTTCTCCCACAGATCGTACCGGTTGAAATGGACCGTTTCTTCCGCGATCGCTCCGTAAATAAGCACGCCGGTAAAACCGTTGCCGAGCGGAAGAGCCTCTCTCCAGACCTGTCCGTAGCATGACGCCGGTCTGTCAATGGTATATAAATGTCTGCTCATTTTTACGTTTCTCCCGTTCTGTTTCAATGAAAGAGGCATTAATATTACGCGTCTTTTCCGTTCCCGGGACGTATCATCCCGGTGATCGATAATTTGGAGGCCGGCACGGCCTCCAGGGCAGTTTTGCGGAGCGGAGCAATATCTTCCTCCGCCATCGCTCCCTGCCCGTTAAACGGCCATTTAAGACCCATTTTTTCGTATTTGGCTGCGCATATGCCGTTGAATGCGCAAAGTTCCCAGCGGGTCAGCACGTCAGGGATGTTTTCTGCTATAAACCGCCCTATGGAACGGATATTCTCTTCCGTTGCCGTTACGCCGGGGATCAGAGGTGTTCGAATCCACAGTTCTTTAACGCCTCCCGAGCTTCGCAGACTATCTGCGATATACAGAAGATTCTCCAAAATAAGCTCGTTCGGTACGCCGGTGTATTTTTTATGCATGCCGCTGTCAAACAATTTTAAATCATAAAGCACATAATCTGTAAACTGCAACACGCTGCCTATGCGTTCTCGCGGGGCAAAGCCGCATGTGTCTAATGCAGTCGTTATATTTTCTTTCTTCAGGCGCCTGAAAAACTCGGTTATAAAGTCGCTTTGCAAAAGCGGCTCTCCTCCGGAACAGGTGACGCCTCCTCCGAACTCGTTATAATAATGGCGGTACCGCAGCACGTCCGAGAGCAGCTCTTCGAGCCCGTACTCGCGGCCCTGGAGGCTCATTGCGGACGACGGACAGACATCGGCGCAATCACCGCAGTTAACACACAGATCACGATCAATAACTATGCCGGCGTCTCCCGCGCTCAGTGCGTTAGTTCTGCACACTTTTACACAGGAAAGGCAGCCGATACAATCGCGAAAACTCCACCAGACGCCGTTGTCCCGCCCGATGCTTTCGGGATTCTGACACCAGACGCAGTGAAGCGGACAACCCTTAACAAAAACGGTCGTCCGCATGCCCGGCCCGTCGTGTGTAGTACCGTGGGAAACATCTATCGTCAATAGTTTATTGTCCATATCCGCCGTGTTCAGTTCATCGATTCATAGTTCATGCGGGACACGAAGTCTCTCTGATATTCCTGCGACATCGTTATAAATCTCGCGCAGTATCCCGTTACGCGTACGACGAGGTTCCTGTATTCCGGCTTTTCGGGATGTTCAATCGCGTCTTCGAGCTTTTTCAAGTCCATTATATGGATATTCAGCTGCATGCCTCCGCTCTTGAAAAACGCTTTGGCGAAATTGCTTATATATTTGTACCGTTCTTCTTTTCCGTCAAAGAATTTCGGCTGAATGTCTACCTGTATCGAACCCCCCTGGAATTTGCGCATATCGGGCGCGCACGAGGAGTTTGCCATAGAGACAAGGCCGCGGCGCGGCGCTCCCTGCTGCGGATTTATCCCCTGCGCGAATACGTCGCCTTTGTGCCTTCCGTCAGGCGTTGCGCCTACGTCGTTTCTGGCCTCTACGTGTCTCATAAACGAGTAGAGCGATGGTCTCATAGGCTGGCCGCCGCGCTGGTTGTAATAGCTCTCTGCCACTTCCTGCATCGTGTCGCACACGCGTACAAACATCGCGTCCGGTTCCGGCAGATCGTTTCCGTATTTGGGCTGGTTCAGGAACCGCTGACGCATTATTTCGTTGTCTGCCCAGTCATTTTTGCAGGCTTCCGCCACTTCTTTCAGCGAGTACTGTTTTTTGTCGAATACGAGATTTTTGAGCGCTGTGAATGAGTCGGCAACGTTCGGAAGTCCGGCTATATTCAGCGCTGAATACTGGTAGTCAACTCCTCTGGGCGCTACCATGTCGAGGCCGCGTTCGATCGGGCCGTGCGATATGATTGAGGTGAACATCTCGGGCCTTACGTCGCCGCGTACACGGTCAACTGCCGCTTCGGCTTCCTGGAATGCTTTCATTGTGCGGTGGAGTTCTTCTGTGTAATAAGAGTAGAGCGTCTCGAAATCATTGACACCGTCCGAAGCACCGCGGCTGAGCGCACGTTCGAAAACCATAAGAGTATTGACCCAGCTCGTGTCGTGGCCGCACCACTCCTTGCCGGGAATGCAGAACCATTGACAACCGGAATAAACCACGTTGTACGCGTCTTCCGGCGTGATCCCGCTCCTCACTTCCGCGTCATACATATGTTCCCAGTTTATAAGCACCGGAAGGCTTTCTCCGTGGCGCGAGATGACATCGCAGGCGTAATCAAAAAATTCAGGATCGATATCGCTGTGCCACATCACGCCCAGGTTGTTGTAATCGCCTATCAGGTCGTACGCTTCGAGCGCGACCCAGCTCATTTCGTTGGTGGCGTCGCTGCCGTCTGGCAGTCGGCCGGAAAACGAAAAGAATTGTCCGCGAAGTTTCATATATATCTCCGCGATGTACTCACGCGCTTCTTTACGTGTGAGCGTGCCGTCGTCAATACCTTTTCTGTAGAACGGCATCATATATTGGTCCATACGTCCGTATCCATTGCCGTGACCGATCGAGCGGTCAAACAGTATCGAAAACTGCAGCAGCTGAGCGGCCTCGTAGAAACTCTCAGGCGCTTTATGTGCAATATTCCGGCAACACTCGGCGATCTTTGCGAATCTCGCCTTTTCGTCCGTATCATTAGTTTCCTGCATCATTTTTTCGGCCAGGGCTGCGTACCGTTCGATATAATGTATACAGCCGAGGCAGACGTGCTCCATACCGGAAAGCACCGTGGATTTGCGCGTGTTTTTAAGCTCGGTATAAAGCTTTTTATATTTGCGTATCCTGGCGAGAATATTGTCAAATCCCTCGTTTAGGATGATTTCCATATCCGGGCAGGTGTGGCCGTACGCGTCCGGAAGGCCCCCGAGCGCGAGCGCTTTGTCAAGTTTTTCGCGTATTTCCGCTGCATTCGGTGCCTGATCTACAGTGCACGGGCGTACGCAGCCTATCTCCCAGTATATCTCTCCGACGATCGTTTCGCACGGATAGATATGCGGCTCTGTATAATCAAGCATACATTCGAAATCCGCGCCCCACTGTTCGCAGTCCATGCGGTAGCCCTCGATCTGAGAGGGCAATTTATCCATATACGGGAACGGTCCGATGTTCAGCCAGCAGCGGTGATCGCCGTACGTGCCAAACTGCCTCAGTCCGGACAGGGACAATTCCTGATTCCGTGCCTCAAGCACTTTTATCCGCTCTGACTGTTCAATTTTCGGAACAAATGGTAATTGAACGCCGTCCATAATAACCTGCCTCTTCCCCGATCCGGAGATATAATCATTCGATTATTCAACGGGACTGTAAATCAGATCTGCATATTCCGCCGCATCTCTTATTCACAGTCCCTTGATTTAAACATTTTTTATAAAAGCATCCAATATGACTATTATCAGAACACTTTTTTCTTCATAAATACTACTGCAGCGCCCATAGCGAGAACAGCGACCACCGCATACATTGCAAGGGTCCAGTCGCCGGTCTGCGTATTAGTCTCGGGTTCGGTTGCAGGCTGAGTTTCAGGCTCGGTAACAGGAGCGGGAGTTCCTCTGAAAACGTACTCGTTAAGGTTAAGTCCTTTGCAGGTCCAATCGGTGTAATCGGTGTTCTTCTGGTTAGACAATCCGCCGCCGCCTGCTACAAGGAACATACCGAAGTACAGGTCATCTTCGCCGTATACGAAAGCGTCAGCGCCTTCAACGTCGGTGATGGTGAACAGAG
>JAGADO010000087.1 GCA_017613535.1 Clostridia bacterium
GTACCGCCGAATCGCTCATTTCACTTCCCGCAGCCGCCATCGTAAGGACCGCGCCTACCGGAAGCGACTTTTCAAGCGTTACTTTTCTTGTCCATATATCCCATAAAGGTATATCGGGGTTTGCGGTGCCGTGGGCTATGGCTTTTGCCGTATCTATTGCGCTTCCTCCGCCGACACCGATTATCATATAAGCGGATCCATGTCGCCTTCGTACTCTTATACTCTCAGATCCGGATACGTCGAACTCACCGGAAACGGAGAGGGAGAATTTACCGACGGACCTCACCGCTGGACGGCGCTCATAATTAAAGACAGCAGCGGCTCAATAATCAACTTTTCCATATCCGAACTTTTCGGTGTTGAAACAAGTGACGATGACGACCCCGGCTTCACAGGCAAAGCTAAGATGTGGATCTACACCGATTCAGGTGACGAACTGCCCCGGGGAACCTACACCGCGGCGCTGTATACCGCCGACGGTTACACTCTCGACAATATGATCGACTATTTGAACGATTACAACGATCCCACGACTTCGACCGGCAATGATTTTCTGAACATATTCACCGAGACCGGCAGAAAGATCAGCAGCGACGCAACGCTGACGGTCGGAAATAACACTTATCCCGGATACGGTTGGCTGTGGGACGATGCAGATCCATACGTTACCGAAGGTTCGGTCACGGTCCGCTCTTTCTCCGGTTCCTACGAAGCACCTTCCGAAGGCGTGACAGTCTACCTCACCATAGTTTCTGCTTCAAATCCGTCGGTCCATCTGATCACGCCTGTTAAGCTGGGGTCATCCGCTTCGGAAACTTCGTTTTCGACAGGAGCGCTCTCATACACCGGCACAGATCCGGTATATATAATCATATATTCCGGCACGTTCTCTCCGGAAAACTACATATATGTAAAGTACGCGACGTCACCGTAAACGCGGACGCTGCAGTTGACAATTAAACAAAAAGCAAACTCTGTTCTAAGAAAGGAATGCGAGCAATGATCACTTTTAAGGAAAAATCCGAGAAAACCCAGAAAACCGTCGGCAAAGCCGTCACGATAGCGCTGCTGGTACTTGCCGCGGCTTATTTCGTGCTGCTCATTTTCGGGAAGCAGATATTCGGTGCGGAGAGCCGTTTTTACAGGAGCCTGAACATATTCAGCGGCGCGGGTGACTACATCAAGTGGGTCAGGATACTCAGTTACGGTTTCTTCTTCCTGACCGTGGGTTACCTGATCAGAGTCTTCATAAGCTGGATAAGCACGTTCTTCAAGAGGGGCAAGGCGGTATTAAACCTGCTGGGCTCGTTCATAAAATACCTCTCGGTGCTCGTCTTCATATTCGCCACGCTGAAGGTATTCAACGTTGACACGGGAACGCTGCTCGCAGGCATCGGGATCCTGTCGCTGATCGTAGGCCTCGGCGCCCAGCCGCTGATCGAAGACATCATTTCAGGTCTGTTCATCGTATTTGAGAACGTTTTCGACGTTGACGACATCATTATCGTTGACGGATTCCGGGGCGCGGTGCGCGAGATAGGCATCCGCACGACGAAACTCGAAGACACAAGCGGCAACTTCAAGATCATCAATAACTCCGACCTGCGCACCGTGATCAACCTCACCGACCACCTGACGCTCGTTCCCTGCGAGATACAGATCGAGTACGGCGAGTCGATCGAACGTGTTGAAGCTGTCATAAAAGATCACATCGAAGCGGTTGCCAAAGCGATACCGGATATCGTGGAAGGCCCGTTCTACAAAGGCGTTTCCGAGCTCGGCGCTTCGGGAGTAACGCTCAAATTCGTTGCGCGCTGCGAAGAAGCCAACCGCTTCCAGGTAGAACGTGACATGAACAGACAGTTCAAACTGCTGTTCGATGCGAACGGCATCAACATTCCGTTCACCCAGGTCGTTATCCACCAGCCCTCGGTCTTCACCAAACCCGACGAGACCGAGATCAAAAAATCGCGCGAACTCGTCGAGAGCCAGCGCGAGAACAACGCCGAAGACACGGACAACGACTACCGTGCGTAAAGCTTTTTCCTGATCTCATTGCTGACGCGGACCGTCAGAGTCCGCCGCATCCTCAAAAGCCCGAACCGGCCCGGCAACAGGTCGATCCGGGCTTTTTTATTGCCCCCGCGACTCAGGGACGAATCATTTGCCGCAACGGTTATTTAAGTGTATAATACTGGTTCGGGAGCGCAGAGTATCAGAGCGCCGGAAAGGCAGGGTGAACATATGAAAAAACGCAAATTACGCTGGATGCGGCTCGACAACGCCGCGCTTATTTTCCCGGCTTCCCTGCGGAAAGGCTGGAGCAACGCCTACAGGATCTCTTTTTCATTTATTGACCCCGTCGATCCGGAAATACTTCAAAACGCGCTCGACCGGATTGCCACCAGGTTCCCTTCCGTGTGCGTAAAACTCTGCCGCGGCCTGTTCTGGTATTATCTGGAGGAACTGCAGTCCGCTCCTAAAGTGCTGCCCGACTCCTCGCGTCCGCTCGTCGGAATGACGCGGAAAAGCATTAAAGAATGCGCAATAAGAGTGCTGTATTATGACGACCGCATGGCCGTGGAGTATTTCCACTCGGTCACCGACGGAACCGGAGCGATGGTATTTGCGAAAAACCTTGCCGCAGAATACGTGAGACAAAGATACGGCGCCGCTGTGCCCTTCGAATGCGACCTTAAGGATCCCGACGCACCGGTACCCGAAAGCGAACTGAAAGACTGCTTTGCCGAAAACACCGGCAACGTCTCCGCCCCGAGGGACTCGAGAAACGTTTACAGGCTCGGAGGCACGCGCGAACCGGACGATTTCCTGCACGTCACGCTCGGTATTGTCAGTTCGCAGCAGCTGGTCGAAAACGCAAAAAAAGCGGGAGTCACCGTTACCGCCTACCTCACCGCGTTCGTTGTTCACTCAATATTGAAAATAC
>JAGADO010000088.1 GCA_017613535.1 Clostridia bacterium
AATCCCGACGCGATCGACGAAGCGGACAGCGAAGCCGAGTACTTTGCCGACCTGCGCGAGAGCGCCGAAGCGGAAAAAGACGAGTTCGACTCGGACAACTGATCAAGGAAGGTGAAGTAATATGGTAGATTTTAACAATTTTGAATCGATTCAGATCGGTCTTGCTTCTCCGGAAACTATACTTAAATGGTCCCACGGCGAGGTCAAAAAAGCCGAGACAATAAATTACAGAACCCTCAAGCCCGAGAAAGACGGTCTTTACTGCGAACGCATCTTCGGACCCACCAAAGACGGCGAGTGCCATTGCGGCAAATACAAGAAAAACCGCTACCGCGGCATCGTCTGCGACAAGTGCGGCGTCGAAGTCACCAGTTCCAAAGTGCGCCGTACGCGCATGGGCCACATTCAGCTGGCCGCGCCGGTGTCCCACATCTGGTTCTTCAAAGGCACGCCCTGCCGTATCGGCCTCCTGCTGGACATGAAGCCGAAGGATCTGGAACGTGTGCTGTATTTCGCGGCGTACGTTGTGCTCGATCCGGGCAAGACCGCGCTGGAATACAAGCAGATCCTCAACGAACACGACTATCAGAAAGCCGTCAAAGACTTCGGTGCGTACTCTTTCAACGCGCAGATGGGCGCCGAGGCGATCCGCCGCCTGCTGGAAGAGATCAAGCTCGAGCCGCTGAGAGACGAGCTGAAGAGCCAGATCGAAGAGCTGGACAACCAGGAAAAAGAGAAAGTCAGTCAGACCGTGCAGCAGAAGAAAGCTGCGCTGCTCAAGCGGCTGGAAGTGGTGCAGGCGTTTATCGACTCCCACAACCGCCCCGAGTGGATGATCCTCACCGTTATCCCGGTCATTCCGCCGGACCTGCGTCCGCTGGTACAGCTGGACGGCGGCAGATTCGCCACCTCCGACCTGAACGACCTGTACCGCAGAGTTATCAACCGCAACAACCGCCTTGCCAGACTGCTCGAACTCCGCGCGCCGAGCGTTATCGTGCGCAACGAAAAGAGAATGCTGCAGGAAGCTGTTGACGCCCTGCTGGACAACGGCCGCCGCGGCCGTGCCATCACCGGCGCCTCAAACCGCCCGCTCAAATCGCTCTCCGATATGCTGCGCGGTAAACAGGGCCGCTTCCGTCAGAACCTGCTGGGCAAGCGCGTTGACTACTCCGGCCGAAGCGTTATCGTTGTCGGACCCGAGCTGAAGATCTATCAGTGCGGCGTGCCGAAGGAAATGGCGATAGAGCTGTTCAAGCCCTTCGTAATCTACAAACTTGTCAGCATGGGCAAGGCGATCAATATCAAGAGTGCCCGCAAGATGGTCGAGCGCGTTTCGCCCGAGGTCTGGGACATCCTCGAAGATATCATCAAAGAGCATCCCGTGCTCCTGAACCGCGCGCCTACGCTGCACCGCCTCGGTATCCAGGCATTCGAGCCGATCCTCGTCGAGGGCCACGCTCTGAAGCTTCATCCGCTGGTATGTACCGCGTACAACGCAGACTTCGACGGCGACCAGATGGCTATTCACGTACCGCTGTCCGCTGAAGCTCAGGCAGAGGCAAGGATCCTGATGCTGTCCGCGAATAACCTTCTCGCTCCCAAGGACGGCAAACCGATCACGGTTCCTACGCAGGATATGGTTCTCGGTTCGTACTATCTGACGCTCATCAAGAACAAGGATTATTCGAACGCGCCGGTCTTCTCCGGCTACGACGAGGCCAAACTCGCGTACGACCTGGGCGAGATCAATCTCCACACCGCGATCCGCGTCCGTATGGAAGGCGAATTCCAGGGAGAGCACATCACCAAGATCATTGACACCACGATGGGCAAGCTCATCTTCAACGAAGCCGTGCCGCAGGACCTCGGATTTGTTGACCGCACGAAACGCGAAAACGCGCTGGTGCTCGAGATCAACAAACTGGTTAAGAAGAGCACGCTCGGAGATATACTTGACCGCTGCATCAAAGTGCACGGACTTACCGTTACCGCAGAAGTTCTGGATAAGATCAAGGCGCTCGGCTACAAGTTCTCCACGAAGGGCGCGATCACGGTCGGTGTCGAAGACATCATCGTTCCGCCCGAGAAGCAGAAACTGATTGAAGAAACCGATAAAGTCGTTGACCGCATCACTCGCGAGTTCCGCCGCGGCATGATCACCGAAGAGGAGCGTCACGAAAGCGTTATCCGCGCATGGAGCGAAGCGATCGATAAACTGACCGAGATCCTGAAGAAGAACATGGGCGAGTTCAACCCCATCAACATGATGTCCGACTCCGGTGCCCGTGGTAATATCAACCAGATCAAGCAGCTCGCAGGTATGCGCGGACTGATGTCTGCAACGGCCGGCCGTACGATCGAGATCCCGATCAAGGCAAACTTCCGCGAAGGTCTGGACGTTCTGGAATTCTTCATCTCCAGCCACGGTACCAGAAAGACGCTGTCCGATACGGCTCTCCGTACGGCAGACTCCGGCTACCTGACCAGACGTCTCGTTGACGTCAGCCAGGAGGTCATCATCAAGGAAGATGACTGCGGCACGAAAGGCTTCTTCGAAGTTCGCGCTATCGCAAACTCCGAGGCCAAGGACCAGCCTCCGCTCGTTCCGCTGGCCGCGAGAATTTCCGGCAGATATCCCGCTGAAAACATTGTCAATCCGGCTACCGGTGAGATCATGGCGGATACCGATACGCTGATCGACGACGACCTCGCCGAAGCTATCGAAAAGGCAGGCATCGAAGCCGTAAAGGTGCGTTCGGTCATGGCGTGCGAGAGCCGTCTGGGCGTCTGCTCCAAGTGCTACGGGGCAAACCTTGCATCGCATACGCGGGCAAACATCGGCGATGCTGTGGGCGTTATCGCTGCACAGTCCATCGGCGAGCCCGGTACGCAGCTGACAATGAGAACGTTCCACACCGGCGGCGTTGCTTCTGCCGACGATATTACCCAGGGTCTTCCCAGAGTTGAAGAACTGTTCGAGGCCAGGAAGCCCAAGGGCGCGGCGACTATCGCGGAGATCGACGGCGTTGTCACGATCACCGAAAGCGGAAAGAAGAAGGAAGTCCGCATTGACTCCGAAGACGGAACGGAATCGTTCTCCGTATCGCTTCCCATCGGCGTTGCGCTGAAGGTCGAAGACGGAGACACGGTGAAGAAAGGCGACCGCATTGTCGGCGGATCCGTGAATCCTCAGGATATCATAAGGATCATCGGCGAAGCGGGAGTTCAGAACTACATCATCGAAGAAGTGCAGAAGGTTTACAACCTCCAGGGCGTTAAGATCAACGACCGCCACATCGAAGTTATTGTCCGCCAGATGATGCGCAAGGTCCGCATCACCGACCCGGGCGAGACGCACCTGCTTGACGGCAGTGTTGTTGATAAATTCGAATGGCTCGATGCAAACGCCGCGCTTAAGGAAGCCGGAAGACCGGAAGAAGCACTGGCGAAAGCCGAGCCCGCACTTCTCGGTATCACGAAAGCTGCTCTGGGCACCGATTCGTTCCTGTCTGCCGCTTCGTTCCAGGAGACCACGAGGATCCTTACCGATGCCGCGATCAAGAGCAAGCGCGACTACCTGATGGGCCTGAAAGAGAACGTCATTATCGGTAAACTGATCCCGGCCGGTACAGGTATGAGACGCTACAACGACATTACGATCGACGTCACGACGCTCGATCACGTTCCCGCGGCGCTTAGACGCAGGACGGAGCATGACGAAGAAGAGATGCAGGACGAACTGTTCGAAGGCGAGCAGGGAGAAGAAATAGCGGAAGCAGAGATCAACGTTGACGACGCACCAGCACCCGCGGTAGACGACAGCGAGTTCGATAACGGCGCGGTAACGGAAAATTCGCTTTTCCTTGACGACAACGATTCTCCCGACCAGGATGCCTGATAAATACTGACTTGCAGATTGCCACGGTTTCGCACAGGAACTGCGGCAATCTCTTTTTTAAACCGTTTATTTTAACCGTACGTCCGGCGGCGCACACCATGCGGACCGTCCGGCGCGAGACAATCAAAGGAGGAGGAGGACAACATGAGATCCTTTTTGAAACACGTTCCTGTGATCCTTCTGGCCGTTTTCGAGATGGCCGCAGGGATAATGCTGTTCATTGACCCCGAATCATTCACCAAGATCGTCATTGCCGTTTTCGGAGGCGTTCTGATCGCTGTCGGAATAGTGCACATGTTCCGCTACCTCAAGGCGAGAAAAGAAGGCGAAGGCAACGCGATCAGCCTGACCATTGCCGTGATCGTCATGCTCGTAGGGCTCGTGGCACTGATCTTCCCGGGACCAATCTTCAACTGGGTAAAATCGGCTTTCGGCGCGCTCGTGTTCGCGATCATGCTGATAATCTCAGGCGTATATAAGATCGGCCTGTTCATCGACTACCGCCACGACGGTACCCCGGTGAACTTCCTGCACGTCATCAGCGGGATCGTTGCCGTCATCCTCGGCGTGGTTATCATTCTCCGCCCGTACGGGGACAATGAAAAGGCCATGTGGATCATTACCGGCATCATTATGATAGGCGTATCGCTCATCGACTTTGCCAGCCTGGTGCTCAACATCGTCAACAGCAGGAAGAAGCCTAAAGAGAAGCCTGTCGAAGTTGCGGCAGACGAGTGATGTGATACTGTAATGCGATCAATATTAAAAGAGGCGCTGCACCGACAGCGCCTCTTTTTTCATCATCAGCCTTGTTCAGCTGAATATCACTTAATGTTCTTGATCTGGATATTGTCAACAATTACGGCATGTGCGCGGCCTGCCCATGCGAAGCTCTTGTAGATAGAGAACAGTGCGCTGGCAGAGGAAGCGAGTTCTGTGCCGGAAGCATCGGTGATCTGTACGGATCTGTAGTAGCCTTCGTTGTAGCCGAGTGCTTTGTTGATAACGCCGGGATCGGAATACTTAACTACGAAGAGCACAGTGTCGTTGACCGTAACGGTAACGCTGTCGGTGCCGTTGTCCTCGACCTTAACGTTCACGAAAGCAGCATCGAAGTCGATGTCGGATTCAATGATCGTGGAGATATAGGACCTCTTGTTATTCTCGATATCCCAGATCGGGATGTAGACTTTAACTTTATTCTTACCCTGGAAGAACACGCCGCAGCCGCTGTTACCGGTAAGAGAACCTTTTCCGTCGCCTTCGAGTCCGTTGTTCTCGAACAGGTCGCGGTTGGTGTTACGCTCATCGCCCCAGTTGAATACAAAGCCGCCGAAGTTGGTGGCAGCGCCGCTATTTCTGAACCTGAACGTGGCAATGTAGCCCTGACCTGACTTAATGATGCCATCGTAATAAAGTGCGTCAAACGAGATCGATGCAACAATATTTCCGTCAACATCTACCATCTTTGAGCCGTTTGCTCCGACTCTGTATCCGTAGGAATCGAACATGCCGGGAGCCATCATATCGCCGTCTTCGAAGTCCTCGAAATCAAGAACCATTTCGTCAAATTCGTCCTCAAGATCCGGGATTATTTCTTCCTTATCTTCCTCCGCGGGTTCTTCGGCTTTCACGAGTTTATCGCCGTATGTAGCGTTGAACGCGGCGTCGTATTTAGCGATATCTTCCTCGCTCTTGAAAGCGCCGATCCATGCGATAGCGAAGTCGCCTTCCTTAGTATCAACGGTGGGGAATCTGATCGATTTCCACTTTCCTTCGGCAGCCGGGAATTGGCTAGCCAGGTCAAGGATGCCGGTATGCCAGTCGAGGTCGGAGATCCAGGTGATGTCGGACCACATTCCATCTGTGGGAGCGGGACCGCCGCTGCCTTCGTTAATGGAGTAGAAATGGTTCGTGTTGCGGATGCTCTGTCCGTAACCCATTCTGTATTTGAAAGCAATGTAGGGATATTCCGTGCCATCAAAAGGTTCGTCGAAATTGAAGATGATCCAATTATCACCGATATCTGTAGTAACGGTCAGCCAGATGTCGTCCATCTCGGCAACGCATGCCTGTGTGGTGTAGGGTGCTTCTTCCAGATCCAGGATGATCGCGTCAAGGTCACCAACTTCCATCGTGGGTTTCGGCTCTTTTGTGGGGGCTTCGGTTGGTTTTTCGGTCGGGGCCTGGGTGACAACTTCCGTGGGTGCGGCTGTCGGTGCGGCATCGGTGGCTGCTGCTTCGGTAGCGGGTGCTTTGGTGGGGTCGGTTACATCTGCCGGCTTCTTTGCGCACGCTGCGAACAGCGACAACGTCAGAATGCATGCCACAATGATTGCGAGCAATCTTTTGTTCATATTGTTTGACTTCCTTTCAGAGAAATTACAGAACAATTATACAATCAAAGCGGATGCGTGTCAATTCCGCTTAATGACGGGGCTCTTTTCCTATTTCCGTGATCAATCGTTCACGGAATCAGGAAAAGAGCCGTATAGGCTAATCAAGCGCGCTGATGGCATTGTCCAGTATCTCGCATTCCTTCCGGTCGATCCTGTAGTAAACGCCGCCATACTGGATACGGTCGCCCATATAATACAGTGTCGAACTTGCCCCATCCGCCGTGTAAAGCTCGATCACCCGCGTAAGACCGTCCTGAAAGCCGTCATTCTCGGTCGGAACCATTTGAAGCGAGTGGAACTTGAGAACGAACGAATTGATGACATTCCTGTCGGTCAATGTGTGATGCGTTTTTTCGGATCCTGGTAGCGACGACACTTCCACACGGACAACGTCTGCCGCTTCGGGCAGGCCGATGCCAAAGCCGAAAAGAGGCGCAAACGCGGAAAAAACCGAATGACACTCCGAATCGTCAAGAACGATCGTACCTATCTCTTTCTGCGTCATAAGGTCAATAAATTTCGCATACGGGGCGCCGTAATTCTCGTACAGATCGATCCGGTACTTGTACGAAAGAGGACGGTCGGAGGGCGTTGACAACATAATGCTGATGACAGGCGGATCATCGTTAGCGTGCCCGGAAGTATCAAGCGGATCGTCGCTCAGAATGCCGAAGAATAAAAACCTCAGCAATGTGATGTTGAAAGTATCGTACTTCACCGCCAGATCAGTCGGACCATTGTCCTCGCGCCTGACGCCGTAACCTTCGCTCCACACGGTGACCTCCGGCACGTCGTAAGCCCTGATCAGCCTGATGCAGCCGTCTTCAATTGCGAATTCGAAAGGCTTTTCACCCGCTTCCGAAGCCGCGAAAAACTTGTCGCCGGGAACCATATGCCCGAGCATGTCGATGTTGAACCGCCCGTCGGAATATTCGAGTTTCACGTCGTCAACAAAAATATCTCCGTTTTCGAGGTTTACCGTCAGCTTTTCACCTGCCGTTCCGTTGCGCGTGATCAGCAGTTTGCTTTCGAATGTCGCGAGATCAAGCAGGCTGCAGCCTAAATAATACATGCCCGAACCGAACGTATAATACTCAAAAAGATCCTTAACGCCGTTGCCGTCGTAATCCCAGAGATATAGCTGCAAATACCTTCCGCCGAACGTGTCAGCACGGATTATAGTGTCTTTGTACTTCAGGAACTCGTGGCCGCCGGGCTCAACATAGAACAGCTCAAGTTCGCCGGAAGCATCGTTTAAAATGCCTTCGGGAGTGTTGTTGAACACTGCCTCAATTTTACCGGTATTGTAATCGGTAACAATCACGCCGTCGCTGAGATATCCGTTTCGGCTAAGCAGAGCGCGAAATTCGTTCTTATGGAGCGCACTGTTTTTACTGTAGCTTGGCGAATACGAAAGCCGCCTACCCTCGGTCGGAGCGGTCGTATCTTCGGGCTGTTCCGTCAGAGCGGCATCCAGCGGATCGCGGCTGCTTTTACCCCTGGTGCGGCTTCCGATGATCAGTCCGGCAACGATCCCGGCTGCGACCAGGACCACCGCGACAACAGCAGCAAGCACGTATTTATGCGACCATTGACCGCCGGAAGTCTCGCGCCCCGCCTGACGCGCGGCATTGACCAGCTCCGGGTCTATTTTTTTGATCGAATCCGCCAGTAATTCGGCTTTTAATTCAGTTTTCATTTCAGAAACCCTTCTTTCGCAAGTGCGGCGGCCAGGCGGTCGCGCGTACGTTTCAGCGTCATCTTGACTTTGCTTTCGCCTATTCCGAAGCGGTCGGCAATTTCGCTCACGCTGTCTTCAAACCAGTAGCGGCGGATAAATATGTTCCTCTCGGTCTCGCCTCTGGTGCGCAGAAATTTCGAGATCGCGGCGGCAAGTTCCGCGGCTTCCGGCGCTTCTTCCGTCATTGTCCGGGCGGCAACTTCTTCCAGTTCTTCGTACGGGGAGGCATCGTTTTCCGCACGGCGTTTCCCGGCGGAATTTGCCCTGGCGCGCGAAACGGAAATGTTCCGGGTAAGCGTTTTCAGGTACGCTTTAAGGCTGGCGGGGCGCACGGAAGAAAGCTTTTCCCACGCCGCAAGCAGCGCATCGTTAACGCACTCTTCGGCGTCCCTCTCGTCGCGCAGTATGCCGCGGGCAACACCCTTAAGATACTCCCCGTATTTCCGTCTTGCCTCTTCCGGCGCGCTCTCGTCGCGTTCGGCGAACAGCCGGATGATCTCCTCGTCTGTCAAAGCCTGCCTCCTCTGGTTTTGAAAAGCTTTTCACTTTTTTAGTCGCATTTTGTGAGGGTTTCGTCACAAAAAAACCGGAATATGTGGTATAATACCAGTGAAACAAGAGATTGTCAAAGCAAGCGAAAGGCGGGGACAATATGATCAATGATGAAAGCCGGATCGAGCGGCTCAAAGAAATAATTGACGGTTCGGACAATATCGTTTTTTTCGGCGGGGCAGGTGTTTCGACGGAGAGCGGCGTACCTGATTTCCGCAGCAAGGACGGGCTTTACAACCAGCACGACGTGCGATTCGATAATTACTCGCCCGAATACCTGCTGAGCCGCGACTGCCTTGACGACGAGCCCGCCGTGTTTTTCGAATTCTACCGCCAGAAAATGGATGCGAGGAGCGCAAAGCCGAATGCCGCGCACATAAGACTCGCACAGCTGGAGGAGGAGGGCAAGCTCCGCGCAGTCGTCACGCAGAATATTGACGGCCTCCACCAGGCCGCGGGCAGCCGGACGGTGTACGAGATCCACGGGTCAACAAAGCGGAACTACTGCATGCGTTGCCGCCGCCGTTTTCCCGCCGATTACATTTTTGATTCACGCGAACCGGTCCCGCACTGCGAATGCGGAGGAATTGTCCGGCCCGACGTGACTCTTTACGGCGAAGCGCTGCCCGAAAAAACCGTCGCCCTCGCGGTCAACGCGATCTCGTCTGCTGACGTTCTTATCATCGGCGGCACGTCTCTGACCGTCTACCCGGCGGCATCGTACATACACTATTTCCGCGGAAGCCACCTGGTGATCATCAACCGCGAGCCGCTTTCCTATCCGCTCGACAGCCGTAACGATCTGTTTATCCGCGGATCGATCGGGGAAGTTCTGGGAGCGGAGTCTTAAGGAAATCATTGCTTTTAGGCGCGATTTACGCTATTATATTTAGGAAGAATATTGACCGGTGCGCGGGGCGGATGAGCTGACCGGAGGCCGGCGGAACATGGTAAGGGAAGGACGAAGAAATATGGGAGAAATGCTGATCGACAGGTATCAGAAAGCCGTTGACGATCTGTTCAAAAAGGTCAGAGAGACACAGCGCGAGAACATAATAAAAGCAGGAGAGATCGTTGCCGAAAGCGTCGCGAACGGCGGGTGCATATTCCTGTCGAGTATCTGCCACTTTATGGAGATGGATTCGATCTACCGCGGCGGAGGTCCCATATTTTACAAACATTTCAGCTACGACCTTAAGGTGGAGAGCCCGGCGAGAGCCAGGGACCGCTCCGACCTCGGGTACGACCGCGAGACCGTTGCCGCGGCGAAATATGCATTGACCCAGTCTAACGTGCGGCCCGGAGACGTGCTGTTCGTAAGCTCGGTGTCAGGCAGAACGGTGAAAGTCGTTGACCTCGCGTACGAAGCGGAAAAGCTGGGAGTGAAAGTCATCGCCTTCACTTCGATGGAGTACGCACGCCAGGTCGATCCGGTCCATCCGTCCGGGAAGAAGCTGTACGAGATCGCTTCGCTTACGCTGGACAATTGCGCTCCTGCCGCGGAGGCAATGCTCGAGGTACCGGGGATCGAGGCGCGTTTCGGCGCCGCATCCGGCATCGCATCGGATTACATAATGTGGAGCATCACGTCGGTGGCGGTGGACAAGCTCCTCGAGAAGGGCATTACGCCCGGCATTCTGAAGAGCGCGAACTTCCCCGGCGGAAATGATTACAATAAGACCGTCGTCGAGCCGAATTACGAGAAGTTCGGCTGGTAAGGCGGTCGCGGTTTGATTCATGCTTGCATACATCTGGCTTGAAAAAGATAGGGCGGAAGAGGTGCTCCGGGGCGGACTGGCGCCGGAGGGAGAAGGCATTGACGGACTAAGTCTGCCCAGAGCCGGAGGAGCGTACATTGCCGCCGCACTGCATCCCGCGGACGCATACGCAGCACCGGGCGGAAGCACAGGAAGCAGAGAATGCATGCGCATAAGCATTGACGCACGCGAATGCTACGTGATCGACACGGGACGGATAGGCGAAAAAGCCGTTTCGACGCTCATACCTGCGGACAAATACGTGCTGGGATCGTTCCGCAGACCGCTGCTGATCATCGTTTCGGCGGTGAAGGCAGAGGATATAAAGCGGTACGAAGGGCGGATCGATGCGCCGCTGCTCTATGAAAACTCGGAAAAGCTGTACATCGACAGGCAGTTTGCGCTCGCCGACGAGGGCGATCCGGGGTTTCGCGAAACGGCGCTCAGGGCATATTATGAGAAGCAGGTCGCAATGGGCCGTGCAGTGAGATATTTGGGAGAAACGCTCGCGCCGAAGAAGCGCGGCACATGGTCCGTCGCGATAGTGGAAACGGCGGAAGAGTATAAGGCACCGGATGGCAGCCTGCTGGGTGTGTGTCTGGACAAAAAAATTACAAAAGGATGATCATTTTGGACAATTCTAACACTAACAACGGTTCTGGGAACAGGGATTCCGGCAGAAGAGACGGTAACAATTACGGCCGCGGCCCGGTCCGCAAGAACAATTTCAACCTGAATCAGCAGGGTCAGAACCAGAACGGGCGCGGAAGGAACCACCATCAGCGCGGACACGGAGGGAATCAGCAGCCCGATCAGGCGAGGCGCCAGGACCGTTCCGACAGGGACAGGTACGACAGAACTGCACACGCGATCAGGGAGACTGTTGACAGCATTCCCAGAAGGCCTCAGCGCGGTGCCAAGGAAGAGACGGTCGAGGACATCAGAAGAGACATCATAACGATCGAAAAAGAGATTGCCCTCGAGATCTCGGACATATCCGTGCTGAAACTGAACGTCTGACGCGCCAGAGCAGCGGAGCCGAACAATGCGATACAGCAAACTGTTTAAAAAATTGACGCCGCTCTCGTGCGTTGCCCTCGGAACGGATTATTACGGAAAAACCATACCCGAGCGCGATGCGTGCGGCCTGCTCGAACAATATCTGGAGCTGGGCGGGAACGTTGTCGATACGGCGCACGTCTATTCGGATTACCTTCCGGGCGAAAAGCATATGAGCGAGAAGGTCATCGGGCGCTGGATGAAGAGCGAGGGGACGCGGAAAGCGGTCGTGCTCTGCACCAAGGGCGGGTTCCCGGAGATCGGGGATATGCACGCGTCACGGATCGATCTGAAGAATATAATGACGGACCTCGCGGAAAGCCTTGACTGCCTGCAGACGGACAGCGTAGACATATATTGGCTTCACAGGGATAATCCAGACGTTCCGGCGGGAGAGATCGCCGGGTGGATGGACGGGCTTCAGCGCACCGGTGCGTTCACGTACTGGGGCGTATCGAACTGGAAACATGAAAGAATAGAAGAAATAACGGAGTATTGCTGCAAAAACGGGCTTGAACCGCCGGTCTGTTCGCAGATCAAGTGGAGTCTGGCGATACCGAATCCGGGAAGCGCGGGGGACGATACACTGACCGAGATGGACGCGGAAGAGCACAGGTGGTACCTTGACCATCCGATGCCGGTGTTCGCGTATTCGTCGCAGGCGAAAGGTTTTTTCTGGAAGCTCAGGCGCACGGCGGACGGCATCGCGGATCCGGGCGGCAAGGCCGGTAAAAGATATTTTAATGAGGAGAATATCGCGCGGTTCGGGCAGCTCGAGGCGCTTTCGGCGGAGACGGGGCTGAGTCCGGGGCAATTATCCGCGGCGTGGATGACGCGGCCGGGGACGATCCCGGTCATTCCCATAATCGGAGCGCACAGCCCGGAGCAGCTCGCCGACAGCGTCTCGGGGGCGGAAGCGGAAATTGACGGCGCAATCGCCGGGAAATACGACATTTTCAGGAGGGATCACTTATGAAACTGATCATCGCCATTGTCCACGACGACGATTCTGCCGCGCTCACGGATGCGCTCAGCAGCAGCGGCTTCGGAGTGACGAAAATGTGCTCCAGCGGCGGATTTCTGCGCTCCGGGAACACGACGCTCCTGTGCGGCGTAGAGGAAGAGAGGCTCGAGGAGGCGCTCGGGCTGATAAAAGACAGGTCAAGCGGGCGGAAACAGTTCGTTGACCCCGCGTTGATCTCGCCGATAGCCGGGATGCAGGGGGCAACGCCTTCTTTCCCGATCGAAGTTTCGGTGGGCGGGGCAACGGTTTTTGTGCTTGAGGTTGACAGATTCTGCAAATTCTGACGGTCAATTTCAGATCATTTTAGTGCTGTGATGTTTGACGGACTTCTCGGACAGGATTTTATAAAGATGACGCTTGCGGAGGCGGCCGGCTCGGGCAGGGCTGGTCACGCTTATGTTTTTTGCGGCCCGGACGGGATCGGTCGCAGGAGTTTTGCAAAAGAGTTCGCGCGTGCCGTTATGTGTACGGGAGCGGAAGGCGGCGCTGTGCCGTGCGGTAATTGTCCGTCCTGCAGACTTCTGGCGAGCGGCACGAACCCGGACCTTAAGCTGATCCGCGGCGATGAGAGCAGAGCCACGGTAGGTGTAGAGACCGTACGGCAGCTGGAGGAAGATATTGCCACCGCACCGACGGTTTCGGCCAGGAAGGTCTACATTATAGAGCGCAGCGAAAAACTCACCGTACAGGCCCAGAACGCGCTTCTGAAGACGATCGAGGAGCCGCCTTCGTACGTGATGCTCATACTGATCTGCTCGAATCCGTCACTGCTGATCGATACGGTCAGATCGCGCGTCACGAGGCTCGATTTTGCCAGATATTCGAACGAAGAAGTGCTTAAAGCGTACCGCGACGCTGCGGAAGAAGGCGCTCCGGAACTCTCTGCGGAGGACGGGGAGCTCGTTACGTCGTATGCGGACGGGATCATAGGCAGGGGGCTTCAGTTCAGGGATTTCGGTTTTTACGGAGCGCTGAGGGAGCGCATTTTCGACACGCTTTTACTGCTGAAGGAAGGCAGGAGCGCGTTTTTCGCGGGATTTACGGAGCTGTTTACGAGCAAGGACAATGCCGCGGACAGAGAGTATATGTTTTTTGAATTGACCTCCGCCGTGCGCGACGCGATGGTGTACGCGAGGACAAATGATGCCGGAACGTTGCAAAACAGGCAGTTTCGGGATAAAATAGAAGAGCTGGCGGAAATTGCCGGCAGGCACGGTTGGGAAAAGGCGCTCGACGCTGTGAGCGGCGCGTATCAGCTCACCGGCCAGAACGTAAATTACAGAATGATCATCGTGAATCTGGCCGCGCAGATAATTGACGCGGTGCAGGGCGACAGCGGGAGATTGAAATGACTCAGATTATCAGTATCAGATTTCGCCAGAGCGGCAGGACGTATATGTTTTCGCCGGACGGGCTCGACATAAAAAAAGGTATGCACGTGCTTGTGGAGACGATGCACGGGCAGGAGTACGGAGAAGCGGTCACGGACGTGCGCGAGATCGACGACGAACTCGTGACGCAGCCGCTTAAGCCGGTCATAAGGATAGCCACGCCGTCGGACGATACGGTGTTCGAAGAAAATTGCCGCCGCGAAGAGGAGGCATTTGTGATCTGCCGCGACGAGGTCGAAAAATTCGGACTCGAAATGAAGCTGATCAACGCCGAATACACATTTGACATGAGCAAACTGCTCATATATTTCGTTGCCGAAAACCGCATCGATTTCCGCGAACTCGTAAAATCGCTGGCGTCAATATTCCGCACCAGGATCGAGCTCCGGCAGGTTGGGTCAAGGGACCAGGCGCGTACTGTCGGAGGTCTCGGTATCTGCGGCAGAGTGATCTGCTGTGCGTCGGCAATGAACGATTTCCAGCCTGTTTCGATCAAGATGGCTAAAACGCAGGGCTTTTCGCTCAGCCCGTCCAAGATCTCCGGCACCTGCGGTCGCCTCATGTGCTGCCTGAAATATGAGCAGGATGCGTATGAGGATGCAATGAAGCGCGTGCCTCCTGAAGGATCCCTGGTGGAAACTCCGGCCGGAAAAGGCATCGTTACGGAAGCGAATTATCTGCGCGAGACGGTGAAAGTAAGTTTCGATACGGGCGGGGAGACTGCTGAAATACAGCAGTTCGATGCTTCCGAGGTTAAGAATATCGGGCGGCGCAAGAAGGGCCAGGGCGGCCAGACAAATATGTCGCCTGAGGAAGAGGCAGAACTTAAAAAGATCACCGAATGACGCGCGATAGCGCTAAGGCGGCACGGCATTACGATAGCAGCGCGGCAAGGCAGCAAGGCAGCAAGGCGGAAAAATGAAAGACGAAAAAACACTTGAAAAAAGGTACGCTGAAGCCCTCGGGAGACTGGAAAAACACGGTCAGACCGGGCTTTTAGCTTGTTACGCGAGCCTTTCGAACGAAGGGCGCGACCGGCTCCTGAAAGACGTGGAAGAAATTGACCTCGACCTGATGGACGAGTTGTTCAAAAAAGCCGGAAAGCACGAAGCCGGAGGAGAAGTTGACCCGCGGGAACTGACGCCCCTTGCACCGATCGACAGCACGAAACTCAGCCGCGATGAGCGCGCAAGGCTCACGAAACTCGGGCTGGAGGCGATAAAGGCGGGGAAGCTGGCGGTGCTTACGATGGCAGGCGGACAGGGGACCAGGCTCGGTCATAACGGCCCCAAGGGGACGTTCGACATAGGTCTCCCGTCGCATAAATCGCTGTTCGAGCTTCATACAGATAAGCTCAGGCGCGTTTCGGAGCAGGCGGGTTCGTACGTGCCGTGGTACATAATGACGAGCGAGATAAATCACGAAGCGACCGTCGCGTTTTTCGAGGAGCACGGCTATTTCGGGTACCCGAAGGACAAGGTCCGTTTCTTCCCGCAGACGATGATCCCGCCGCTCACACCGGACGGAAAGCTCAGGCTCGAGGCTCCGGACAAGGTACTCAGGAGCCCCAACGGGAACGGAGGCATGTTCGTATCTCTGAAAAAGCAGGGGTGCCTTGACGAGCTGCGGGCAATGCACATCGAGTACCTGATGGTCACCGGTGTTGATAACTGCCTCGTTAAAATGGCTGATCCGCTTTTCCTCGGGGCGCTGATCGACGGGGGCGAGTGCGAGGCGATCGCGAAATCGTACCTCAAGCGCGGTCCGGGCGAGAAATCAGGCGTGTTCTGCTACCGCGGGGGCAAGCCGGGCGTTGTCGAGTACACCGAAATACCTAAAGAGTGTGCTGAAATGACGGGTGCGGACGGTCAATACGTTTACGGCGATTGCAACCTTCTCAGCTACATTTTCCGCATGGATGCTGCGGCAAAACTGTGCGACGCGGGGATGGATTACCACGTTGCCGTGAAGAAACTGAAATATTTTGACCCGGATACGGGAAGCGAGACCGAAACGGCAGGCGGGTATAAATTCGAATTGTTCCTGTTCGATGCGTTCCGGGAGCTCGGCAGTCTGAGAGTGCTCAGAGTAGAGCGCACGGAAGAATTTGCCCCGGTGAAAAACCCGACGGGAGAAGACAGCGTTGAATTGGCGAGGCAGATGTTTATGGACGTTTACGGAAAAATTCAGATGAAAACGCCGCTGGTCGAGATGGACGGCGACGAAATGACCAGAATAATCTGGAAAAAGATAAAAGAAACGGTGCTCGAGCCGTTTATTGACCTGAAAACCGAATATTACGATCTTTCGATACAGAACCGCGACGCCACGGACGATCAGGTGACCGTCGAAAGCGCGCTCGCGACGAAGAAGTACGGCGTGGCGGTAAAATGCGCCACGATCACCGCGAACCCGCAAAGGCAGCAGGAATTCGGGCTGAAAAAGCTGTGGAAAAGCCCCAACGCCACGATCAGAGCGATACTTGACGGCACAGTATTCAGAGCGCCTATATTAGTAAAAGGCGTGATGCCGCTGGTACCCGGCTGGAAAAAGCCGATCGTGATAGCGAGACATGCGTACGGAGACATTTACGCGGCCGTTGACGCGACCGTGCCCGAAGGCGGGAAAGCTGAACTGGTGATCACCGATCCGGACGGCTCCGAGCGGAGGATCACGGTCAAGGATTTTGCAAAAGGCAGCGGTATCGTGATGGGTATGCATAACACCGACGCTTCCGTGGCCAATTTCGCCCGCGCTTGCTTCCAGTACGCGCTCGACCTCGGCGTTGACCTGTGGTTCTCGGCGAAAGACACGATCCTGAAGGTTTACGACGTGAATTTCCGCAAAATTTTCGCGGATATATACGAAAATGAATATAAAGCGCGGTTCGAGGAGAAGGGGATAGCATACTTCTACACGCTCGTTGACGACGCGATCGCACGCGTGATGAAGTCGGAAGGCGGCTTTTTGTGGTCGTGCAAGAACTACGACGGAGACGTGTTCTCGGATATGCTTGCCACCGCGTTCGGCAGTCTCGCGATGATGACGTCGGTGCTGGTCTCGCCGGACGGATATTACGAATTCGAGGCGGCGCACGGTACGATACCGCGGCACTACCACAAATATCTGAGGGGCGAGCCTACTTCTACGAACCCGGTGGCAACGCTTTTTGCGTGGACCGGCGCGCTCTCAAAGCGCGGCGAGCTGGACGGGATACCGGAACTGGTCGATTTTGCCCGAAAAGTGGAAGAAAGCACGCTCGAAGCGATCGCCGAGGGCAATATGACCGGTGATCTCGCGCTTATTTCGACGCTTGAGCACAAAAAAGTGATGAATTTAGACGAATTTCTGCAGGAAATTGCCGGCCGCGTAGCCGAGAAAAGGAGAAGAACATGAATAAAATCGGATTGCAGCTGTACTCCGTAGGCGGAGATATGAGCAGAAACGTACCCGAAACGCTGAAAAAAGTTGCCGCGCTCGGATACAGCCAGGTGGAATTTGCGGGGTATTTCGGCGTTGACGCGCGCGAAATGAAACGGATGCTCGACGAATACGGGCTCGAAGCCGTGAGCTCGCACGCAAACGTAGTGGGAAATCTTGACGCGGAGCTCGAATATATGCAGACCGTCGGGGCGAAAAACATTGCCTGCGCCGGAATCGGTAATTTCAACAGCCGCGACAATGTCCTCCGCATCGCCGAACTGTTTAACGGCATCGGTGAGAAGTGCGAAGCCGCGGGGCTCCATTTCAGCTACCACAATCATTCGCACGAATTCGCTCGCGACGAACAGGGCAAGTGGCTGCTCGATATCCTTTACGAGAATACCGATCCGAAGCTCGTCAACGTCCAGCTCGATGTTTGCTGGGCGCTCGTGGGCGGCGCGGATCCCGTCGCGTACCTGACGAAGTATAAAGATCGCGTGAAAATGGTCCATATGAAGGAGGTCAAGACGGTTTCTCCTTACGAGGGCACCGCAATCGGTATGGGGCTCGTCGATTTTCCGGGCATTTACAAGCTCCTGGGCGATGACGTGCTGTATATCGTGGAGCAGGAGGGGCTGCCTCACATGGAGACGTGGGAAGGGCTCAGGAGAAGCGCGGATTATCTTAAAACGCTGTAAACAAAAAAGGACAAGATGACAGAAAAATTCCGGGACGAACTCAGCCGGGTGCCGGAAAAGCCCGGAGTATATATAATGCACGATGAAACGGACAAGATATTGTACGTTGGTAAGGCTATTGTCCTTAAAAACCGGCTGAAATCCTATTTTTCCGACATCCCCCACAGCGCCCGCATAACGTCAATGATCTCTCAGATCCACCGGTTCGAGTATATCGTGTGCGGCAGTGAGATGGAGGCGCTCCTGCTGGAGAACAACCTCATTAAGAAGCACAAGCCCAAGTATAACGTGCTGCTGAAGGACGATAAGGGCTATCCGTACATAAAAGTGACGCTGGGGGAGCGGTTCCCCCGGGTCGTTCTGGCGCGCCGGGTCGAAAAGGACGGGGCCAAATATTTTGGCCCATATTTCAGCGCTTTTACCGTAAAACAGCTGCTGGAAACGCTGGAAAGCATTGTCCCCCTGCGCACATGCAAAAAGAAATTCGGCCCCCGGGAAGAGGCTTTGAACGACCGTCCCTGCCTGAATTACCACATGGGGCGTTGCCGCGGCGTGTGCGCGGGTAAGGTCTCCGAGGAAGAGTACGGCGGGATGGTGAAGATGGCGCTGGATTTCCTTTCGGGAAATACTAAGAAGGTGGAGAAGCGGCTGGAGGAGGAGATGTTCGCGGCGGCGGCCAGAGAGGAGTTCGAGGCTGCGGCTTCCTACCGGGACAAGCTCAAGGCGCTTTCCCAGCTCCGGGTGCGTCAATCCACATCTCTCATCGGTGACGAGGATTTCGACACAGTAGCAGTGGCCAGGGACAAAGTCGACGCCTGCGTGGAAGTGTTTTTCGTGCGCAGCGGCAAGCTCCTTGGCCGGGAGTTTTTCATGCTGGACGGCGCCGCGGATGCTTCCGACGGGGAGCTCATCGAGGCGTTTATCAAAGGATTTTACAACGAAAATCAATATATTCCGCCTAAAATCTGCATTGACGTGCCGCTGGAGGGCGATGAGGGAGAAAGCGAAGCGGCCGAAGCGGCGGATGTATCGGATGCGGCAGAATTTGCCGCCGGTGCTGCAGAGAGCGCCTCTGTCGGCAGCGTTACAGCCCTTTTGGAAGAAGCCCTCAGCGAAATGAGCGGCGGAAAAGTACATATCGTTATCCCTCAGAAGGGCGAAAAACGCAGGCTCTGCGACCTGGCCAGGCAAAACGCCGCAGCCGCCCTGGAAAACCGGGAGAAATCCGCGCTGGGCGGAAAACCCTCCGAGCGGGAGACCAGGGCCCTTTCCCACATCCAGGAAATATTCAACCTGCCCGACATCCCGGCGCGCATCGAGGCATACGACATATCCAACCAGGGCGACAGCGAAATTGACGCGTCGATGGTGGTGTTCGCAGGCGGAAAGCCCCTCCGCGCCGATTACCGGCTGTTCAAAATGAAGCGGGTCAAGACACGCAGCGATACCGATTCAATGACCGAAACGATTGACCGCCGCATAAAACGGCTGCTGGAAGGCAGCCAGGGGTTCGAAAAGCGGCCCGATCTAATACTTGCCGACGGCGGAATCGGTCAGGTCAACGCGGTTTTGGCGGTCCTGCGGGACAACGCTTTGTCGATTCCCGTTCTGGGCATGGTTAAAGACGACCGGCACCGCTCCCGGGCGCTGTGCGGCCCGAAAGATTACGCTGCGGATGTGGCAAACTTCGGGAGCCAGGCGCTGCTCACCAGGGACAATTCATTGGAATTTGACCTTCGCTCTGACCCGGATGTGTGGCGTTTCATCACTACCGTCCAGGACGAGGCCCACCGGGTAGCCGTGGGATATAACCGGAAATTGACCGAAAAACGGTACAAAAAATCCGCCCTCGATGACATCCCTGGGGTGGGCGAGAAGCGGAAGATCGCATTATATAAAGAATTCGGAAGCATTGCCGCCATCCGGGAGGCAACGGAAGAGGAGCTTTGCCGCGTGCCCGGCATCGGCAAGGCCCGTGCCAAGGAAATTTACAATGCAATGCACTCAGATCATATCAATAATTAACGGGCATAACACCGCAATTTCCGAATTGCCTCTTGCAAGCATTAATTCACATTCTACGTATAGACAGATTCTCGATTTGTAGAGAATGAGAGACTCCGACACTGTTTTCCTGCTATTAATAGTATAATCATCGGAAATTGCATCTAAAATAAATTTGGATATTGCTGCTTCGACGTCATTTTTATCATATCTGATTGAATCCCAGTTAACATCGCTAAAGTAGCAATACATACTCTCTATGTCACCATTGTTTCTGCACCTTATTTCTATTCGGTCTTGCGTTTTTATTCCCTGACTGTACATTTCATAAATGCAATAATATGCTTTAACTTCAACTTTTTCTTCGGTTGATTCTTCCGGCACACAGAAGTAATTTCTTGTTTCCGACCAAGCAGCACTTTGCTTTTGAACTGTTACTTTTGTTCTGCAACTAACAACATATTTGTCTAGATTCTCGTCTGGGAAAAACGAAAAAATAAACGCTGCTGCCTGTTCGAGAAAATTTCTCTCACTTAATGTTTCGGAGTGATATGCATGGAGTATTCCGCCCGTGCCGGCGTTCATACTGATTATGGTGTTGTCTCTGCTGATTCTATATTCTGTGTTGTCATCTTCAGACAAAAAGACGTCGATCGTATTTTGCTCGCTGGATAGAGTCTTTGTCTGATATACATCAATATCGCGAACGCCGATTTTTATGGTTTTTTTATTAGCATTATTAACAGGTTCTTCTTTTGTCTCCTGTTTTGCTTTTGAAATCAAATATTGATTTTTAAACACCCCGCCTTCGCTGTCGCCATCAATACAAATATTGTATTTTTTACTTGTTTCGGGCGAGGTTGTTGAGGATGGCAGATCAGGGCTCGAGCAAGCGGTTGTGAATAAAAAAAGTAACAAGATAAACAAAACATACTTTTTCATCGTTTTCTTCCCAAAAACAAACATATATCACGAAAAAACAGTATTGGATGATCCCGATATGTACCAGGAATCAGTTGTAATAGAACTGTATGGATTAGTAGAATGCCAGTTTGATTCAACATAATCATCAGCATCTGTACACGCATTGATAATTGTGTTTCCGTTTGATAATGATTCAAAAAAGCCAAGGCACCAGTCGTTCATTTCTGAAGAATTGACGACTTTTTCAAATCCTATTACGGTGTTTACACCAGCAAAGCAAGTCGAGTTTACTAAATTTGTTCCCGTTTCGCGACCCTGCCCTGTTAAGCAAGCACCATAAACGATTAAGTCAGTTATATAAAAAGCATTCGAGGATAAAGAGGTCATAGTCAATGTTGAAATAGAATCAGTAGAAGTTTCAATTGCTGTAGTGGTTCCATGTGTTCGAATCAACACTATTCTTGATCCTGTCATACGTGAAAGCATTTCTTCTTTTGAAATACCATTATCAATTGCTAGGTGATTGTTATAACAATTGTTTAATTCTGTGTTTTCCATATATGATAATTTTTCTAATTTTTGCTTTCATTGGCAATTCTCCTCAAAACGATCTTGCATATCTATTATAACACAAGAAAAAAGCAAATGTCACAAATATGTTACATGGAAATACAAATGCATTGTTTGACACCTTTTCCAGGAAATATTATACTGGGAGTCAATACAAAAACGAAGTTAAAAGAACCAACTATTAAAAAGGGGGTCTATATAGTTAGAAGGACTTTTCGGCCGGTGAAAGGAGAGCGGCGGATTGAATGACGCGGAACTGATCAGGCGCATACGGGAGCGAGACGAAACGGCGCTTTCGGAGCTTGAAACCAAATACGGCAGCAGGCTCGGCAAGGTTGCCCGGAACATT
>JAGADO010000089.1 GCA_017613535.1 Clostridia bacterium
AGCACGTAGCAGTCGCCGTTTTTGTCAATATATGCGCTGTTTCTGCGGCCTGCCGATATCATCGTAGCGTTGCTCGCGATCTTGATGAACGAAGTGACCGTGCCGCCCTCGTTCGTCTTTCCGAGCTGGCCGTAAGAGTTATTACCGATGCCCCAGACGTTTCCGTTTTTATCGAGTACCAGCATGTGGTCGTAACCGACGCTGATCGAAACCGGGTCTCCGTCAAAGTCGACAAGCTTCCACGTGGTCGATGCTCCGAGCGGTGCGATCGAACCGGCCCCGATCGTGTAGATATCACCGTCCATAGTCAATATCGCCGCGGCGATCGTGTTGTTGCCGTTTTCGACGTCGTTGCTGTGGCACACTTCGATCTGGGCAACGTTTTCGTGCACGAGTACCGGTTTTGTGACGACGCTCTGGCTCTCTCCCGCTCCGAGCACGTTGTTGTTATTGTTGCCCCAGGCGTACAGCTTGCCCTCAGGAGACAGGTAGTACATCTGGAGTCCTCCGGCAACGATCCCGGAATGCACTACGATCCCTTCTCCGCCGGACAATTTCTTTGTTTCGAACGTTATCTCGCCCGCGATCGTTGTCGTTATCGTCGCGGATCCGCCGCTGTATCTCGTGGTCTTTCCGTTCGAGTCGGTAAACAGCACGGCGTTCACTTCGTATCCCTGATTCGGAGTCGCGACGACCGATAACGTGATGCTCTTATCGAACTTCTTAACGTACGAATTTGTTATGGTCTCCCCGTTGATCTTTACGTTCAGCCTGACTTCGGAGAACGACGCGGTGATATAGTTTCCGCTTATGCTCTTCAGGTAGCTTTCGGAGATGCCGAAGTACGAGCAAAGGTACTGGATCGCGTAACGGTATCTGTTATTCACGAACTTGCGCATATTGCTCACGGATGTGTTATATGCTGACGTGCTCGCGCCCCAGCGCTGCGTCTGCAGATAAAGGATCGGTGCTCTCTCGTCAACTATCTTATCGAGTTCGGCTTCCATCCAGGCCGGCACGTATATTTCGTTCAGTACTTCGTAGAACCTTGCCAGAAACTGCTTTTTGAACGAACCGTTCTTGATAAGCGCGTGCATGATATTTCCCACGACGCATCCCGTAGCATCGATCCAGCCGAAGAAGTTGGAATTCTCGGTAGTGTTGTTTGCGTCGGTAAAGAACGATATGCCCATATCCATATCGAGGAGCGTGAAGTGCCATTTATTGTCAAAACCGGACGGGTCGTCCGTGGCGCGGTTCCTCCAGACTTTAATGTTGTTTTCGGGCCAGTCTCTGGCGCTGAAGTAAAGCCTCGATACGTACATATCGATGAAGGAGTCAATGTCAAGCTTCGACGTCACGTACTGGTAATTACGCGAGACGGTCATGCTGTTGGATTTGATGAAGCTGACAAGGTCGTTAAAGTCGTCCGCGTCGTTGTCCAGTCCGGAGCTGACAATGAACGGTGCGTTCTGGTTCGTGTGTACCTGAGAGTAGTCGCTCTCGATAAGCGCGACATTGTCCTTGTTTATGCCGTAGTGAGACTGTACGTAGTCTCCGCTGTAGCGTTCTCTGGCGTTGTAGATGCCCCAGAAATCTCCGTTGATGAATACGAGCACCGGTGCGTACGCCATCGTGTCCAGGTTTAGCGTTCTGGATACCCGCTGCATATATGCATCGCGAATATATGAATTTCCGCAGTCATTGCCCGAGTTGCGCAAAAGGAGCCTCGAGAATTCGGTTATGTTCTGGCCCTTTGAATTTACCGCATACCCATCGAACAGGTCGTAGTTTAGCTTTGATTCCGTTCCGTCTTCCGTGTTTGAAACACCTTTGTAGAACACTTTCATAGAGCGCATTCCGGTGCCTGACGAACCGTGGCCGCTTATCGCAAGTTCTATATTAGAATAGCCTCTGCGCGATCCGTCGGAATCGAACACTTCCATAAACGCGACGCCGCGCGTATTGGGATCGTTGCTGCTCGCGTTGAAGTTATGGTAGAAGCCGGGATCGCCGAACATCTCGTTCGTGTTAAGCGATATCGACATCACAGTGACGCCGAAATCAGCCATCTTGGAAGCAATGAAGTACGTGTTCGTATATACTCCCGTGTACTCGGTGCCGTTGTACGCACAAGCTTTCACGACAGTACCGCCGATCATTTTGTTCGTAGAAGTACGGATGTTTCCGACGTATTTGAGGCCGGTATTATACGTGCTGCCGAACGATTTAGACGAAGTATCGCTTAAAGAGATCGACGTGCTGTAAACCTTTCTCGTGGATGACGTTCTGGGGTCAGAACCGTCAAGCGTGTAGTATACCGTTCCGTATCCGGACGGTGCCGCCAGACTCAGTGCGAGTGCGGAAGTATAGAAACCGGCCGGGTAGGAGAATTTTATTTCATTGAGCTTCGAACCGATCACTCTGGCGGAATTACCGCTCATCGTAACAGGAACGATCTGCTCCAGTTTGGAAGTCGTAGCTTTCGTCAGATTCTGCAGGTAATAACCGCTGTCCTGCTTCATGGCCGTTCTGACCGCGAGCTTGTTCTTGGAGTAATCGTCAACATATCCCGTATCAAAGTAGTACGAATCCGTTGCCACGAAATACGATATTTTTCCGTCAAGTTCAGCCGGCTGTGTGTTTTTGTCAAACGATTTTCCGGCCGGTGCCAGAACGAGTCGGATCTCTTTGTTATCAATAGTGATGTTCCATTCCGCGTCGTATTTTTCAATGCGTATGATCTCATACGACGTGTTATATTTCACGGAACTTTTAGACGCTGAAGCGCCTCTGATGAGGTAGCTCTTTCCTGCCCCAAGCGTAACGGAAGGAAGATTGAACGAAACGTAATCCGTCGTGTTTCCGGTCTTGTAATAAAGCGCGAGACCGGAAAGGCTGATGCTCTTGCTTCCCGTGTTCGTGAGTTCTATGAAGCTGTGCTCGCACGCCGAAGTAGTACTTCCGCCGTTTCCGTACACCTTGGAAATAACGAGGTCACTGTACTCGGAAATATCTCCCGAGGGCTTTGTAGTGGGTGTCGCGGTCGGAGTGGGAGTAGGTGCTTTCGTAGGTGTAGGCGTAGGAGCCTTGGTCGGAGTCGGTGTAGGAGCCTTCGTGGGAGTAGGCGTAGGAGCTTTGGTCGGAGTCGGTGTCGGAGCCTTCGTAGGCGTAGGCGAAGGAGATGCGGTCGGAGTAGCCGTGGGAGTCTCAGAAGGTGCGGCAGTTGCTGTAGCAGCAGGGAGTTCGTCCGTTACCGCAGGTGTTTCGCTCGCAGGCACTTCCGATGTTTTTTCCGCCGGATCATCCGTGATCTCCGGAGTGACATATGGAGTCTCCTCCGGCTTTTCAGTCTCCCGCCCGTCTGTTTCGGAAGGGTCATCTGTCACATCAGTGTATCCTTCGGGCGTTCCGGTAATAGCGGCAATGATATCTTCTGTCGCTGTGGTTTTCGGGTCTGTATTCCCTTCGTTTGCGCATCCGGGAAGCAGCAGCGCCGCGACAAGGAGCATAGCGCATAATCTCAATATATTTCTACCTTTTGCGGAATGTTTCATATGATCCCTCCGTCAGATCCAGCCGGTCATTTCCCGAATATGCTGCCGTCTTTCGGCTTCGCGGGCAATAACAGTGAAGTGCTAACTTATTTATTATATCATATCCGCAAAAAATGTAAAAGTATACAATTTTACCGGTTCTTTCCCTTATTTCGTGAACAGAATCTTACTGAATCTGCTTTCTTTTAAGCAGCGGAAGAAGACTCGCCGCCCGCCTGTCAGGCTGAAACTTCTTCGGCTTCCGGCCACCTCAGCTCCACGAAAAAAGTGATGGCGGTCTTGAGCTTGTCGTCAATATACACCTCGCTGAACCACGGTGAGCAGACCACATCTGCTCCCGTCGAGACGAGGTTAAGGCGCGAAATGGCAATAGCTTTAACAGTCTGGTTTATCGCCGCAGCACCGACAGCCCTCAGCTGCATCTTACCGTCCCTCTGAATAAACCGCACGATCACGCCGGCAAGATCGCCCGGCACCGTTGTCCCTGAAACTTTAACAATATTCATATTCTGCCTCCTGAAACACTTCCGTTTTATATTCCCTCCGGCCCCGGACCGGCCGGGCTCCCGGAAGGGTGCAGAAGATATGATATCCCCGTGAGATACCCGAAAGCAAATATTTCCCGAAAAAGCTCTGCTATTTTTGCGCACTAATATTTCGTACGATTTGAGCCGTTTCATCACATAAACAGGCAGATATTTATACTGTTTCTGCAGAAATTTGTACAAGCGTTTTCCGGCCGTTCCGGTTATTTCCGGGCTCTCCCGCCGCGCCGGATCCCGTGCATCTTGATTTTGATCTTAATCTTAACCAAAAAAAAAGCCGGGCCAAATCTGACCCGGCACTTTTGAATTCATTTTTGCAGGAGCGGCAAACCATCCGCCTCTTAAACCGTATTATTTCGCGTAATCCACCGTACGCGTCTCGCGGATCATCGTCACCTTGATCTGGCCGGGATAAGTCATCTCGTCCTCGATCTTCTTAACGATCTCTCTCGCCTGAAGCACCATACCGTCGTCGGAAACTGTGGTCGGCTTCACCATGATGCGGATCTCGCGGCCCGCCTGTATAGCGTACGTCTTCTCTACGCCATCGAACGAATTCGCGATCGCCTCGAGCTTCTCGAGCCTCTTGATGTAGTTCTCCAGAGTCTCTCTTCTCGCACCGGGTCTCGCCGCGGAAATCGAATCCGCCGCCTGAACAAGCACCGAGATCGGGCCGTCCGGATCAACGTCTCCGTGGTGAGACATGATCGCATTGATGACCTGCGGACCCTCTTTATACTTGCGCGCGATCTCTGCACCGATCTCAACGTGCGAACCTTCCATCTCGAAGTCAACAGCCTTGCCGATATCATGGAGCAGACCGGCTCTCTTCGCAAGCGCAACATCCAGGCCAAGCTCGGAAGCCATGATACCGCACAGACGCGAAACTTCTATCGAATGGATCAGCACGCTCTGACCGTAACTCGTCCTGTACTTAAGGCGGCCGATAAGCTTAACAAGCTCGGCATGAAGCCCGTAAACACCGGTCTCGTAGGTGGCGTTCTCGCCTTCCTGACGGATGACCTGGTCCACTTCCTTCTTCGCCTTCTCCACCATCTCCTCGATCCTCGCAGGGTGGATGCGGCCGTCCTGGATAAGCTTCTCAAGCGCTATCCTGGCGACCTCTCTCCTTACCGGATCGTAGCCGGACAATACGACAGATTCCGGCGTGTCGTCGATGATGAGGTCAATGCCCGTAAGCGTTTCAAGGGCGCGGATATTACGCCCTTCGCGTCCTATGATCCTTCCCTTCATATCATCGTTCGGGATCTGGACAACGGAGATCGTAGCTTCGGACACATAATCCGCCGCGCATCTCTGGATCGCTGTGGACAATATATCGCGAGCCCTTTCTACGGACTCGTTCTTTAATTTAGTTTCATACTCTTTAATAAGAGTAACTTTTTCCTTCTCTAAATCGTTTTCTATATTTGCAAGAAGCAGCGTCTTGGCCTCTTCCCGGCTCATGCCGGCAACACGCTCAAGTTCGTCGATCTGCTTCTGGAGGGTCTCTCTGACTGCCTGCTCGCTCCTGGCCAGCTCCGCCGCTTTTTCATTAAGCTGCAGCTCGCGCTGATCCTGTATCTCGAGCTTTTTGTCAAGTGTTTCTTCCTTCTGTATCAACCTGCGCTCATTGCGCTGAATCTCATTGCGTCTTTCTTTGATTTCCCTTTCAAGGTCGATGCGGCTCTTATGAATCTCTTCTTTCGCCGCCAGCAGGTATTCCCGCTTTTTGTTTTCGCCTTCCTTAGCGGCTTCGGAAACTATCCGTTTAGCTTCGGTATCGGCATCCCCGATGATTTTATCGGATTCGGCTTTGGTAGTCACGCAGCCCTGCTCGTATGCGGTCTTCCACGTCTTCTTGCGGATGATCACACAGAGAACTGCTGCGATAATAATCAAAGGAAGCGCTGTTATCAGAACTATCATGTAATCTTGCATAACAAACACCTCGCGTATTTAGTTGTCAAAGTACTATCCATATCTATCCGAGCACAAACATGCACCAATAAAAATGCATAAACTTATACGAAGTACATAATAACACACCAAACGCAATCCTGTCAACGAAAAAAATGTTGTTGACAACGCCATTCGGTTGTAGTATTATACGCATCGTGCTCAAAAAAGCACTTGACCCATTAGCTCAGTAGGTAGAGCACCTGGCTTTTAATCAGGGTGTCCGGAGTTCGAGCCTCCGATGGGTCACGTCGGAAGCTGCGTCGATCGTGTCGGCGCAGTTTTTTTATGTTCCTTTCTCCCATAAAACTGTTCCGTGGACTAATTGGGTTTGGAATGGTCTGCGCACCGGGATCAAGAGACAGCAATAAAGCTTTCGTCCCTCCTCCCGTCATAGCATATGCGCGTAAACCATTCATTTGCTATGACGGAGGCGATGTCCTGAGCGATCGGCTGCGTCAAAATCCTTCGTCCGTCATAGCAAATGAATCAATCCCACTGTTCTGCTATGACGGGAGGAGCACCGCGGCAGAAAAGCGAACGCGCCATGCCCTGGGGGCCGAACTAAAAAAAGCCGTGACATTCTCATGAATTTGTTTTAATATATATACAGAAATTAAGGAGATGATATGTATGAGAAAAGTATCGCTGCTATTGACACCCATCATCCTTGCCGTTTTTATGCTTCTTCTCAGCGCATGCGCCGGAAACAGTTCGAACCAGCCCGTTTCCCCGACGGAAAACGGAGGTCCGGACACGGATACGACCGCCGTTCCAACGGAAGAGCCAACGCCCGCCCCCACGGAAGTACCATGGAAAGTTGACGAAAACGGACGGCGCCTTGCCGGCACCGATTCGGGCCTCACGCGCGACGGAACGCCTAAGAAGTACTTCACGATCAGCTTCGACGACGGTATCACGCAGGATAAGCGGATCATAGAGATCTACAATAAATACAATTTCAAGGGCACATTCTTCATCAATACCGGCCTGTTCGGCGAAAACTGGACCTGGGTCGGACAGACGCTGGGAATGCCCTCACTTTCGCACCTGCGCTGGACTGTTGACGAATTCAAAACCGGTATCTACGACGGGCAGGACGTTGAATCCCACACGTTCCAGCACCCCTCTCTTAAAGATTACTCCAAAAACGCGGTGATAAACCAGGTGGAAGTTGATATCACCAACATCTACGATCTTACCGGGATCTGCCCCGTCGGAATGGCATGGCCGGGCGGAGACACCGAATACACCAAAACGACGATGGAGATCGTGCGCGACAATACCAGCGCTAAATTTGCCCGTGCGACTACCGCCACCAACGGTTTCAAACTTCCCAAGAGCTTCCTTAAATGGCAGCCCACATGCAGCATCACCGAAAACGCGGTGCTGAAGCTTGCCGAAAAATTCCTCGAAAAAGAAGCGGAATCCGATATGCTCTTCTACGTCTGGGGCCACGGATACGAGCTTGACTATTATGATATCTGGGACAGGCTCGATGAACTTATTAAGATGATGACCGAAGCGGAAGACGTTATCTGCGTGACGAACGCCGAGTTCTACTGGCTGTTCTGCGACGAGATACCGCCCATCAAATGATTAAATGCTCCGGAGGACTAAATGGAAAGCACTAACAAAAACAGAAATAAGAGGGTAAGATTTGCGGCCGCATTTACAGCGCTCGCTATCCTGCTCACATTGTTCCTCGGAGGCTGCCAGCACAGGCAGATTGACGCGATCACACCGGTAAGGAACGGAAAGATCTCCGCCGCAAACAGCGTAGTAAGCACGTTCTGCAAAAACTACACGCCGGGCATTGCCGATGAACTGAGAGATTATACAGATATGTATTTTCCGGCAGGTATTGACCTCGAATGGAACTACAATTTCGCGGGATCCGGGGGCAAAAGCGATGACGGAAGCGAATCCGGGCCGCTCTACGCTCTCGTTTATTTTGCCGACAATAAAAGCCTGACCGATGCCAGAACGTACGTGACCGCCGGAACATCGATGCATGTTGACGACCTGCTCGTTAATACAGACTACTACTGGCAGGTGATGGCTGTCTTCGACGGCAGCACCGTTCTTTCCGACGTGTTCAAACTGCACACGGAGCACGAATTCAGAACGTTCAAGATCTCCGGCGTGTCGAATACCAGAGACCTCGGCGGATACAGCGTAGGCGGAGGAAAAGTTGTCCGTCAGGGCATGATATTCCGCGGGGCAAACGTTGACTCGGTCAGCAGCGAAGGAAAGCGGGTAATGCTCGAAGAACTCGGAGTCCGCACCGATCTCGACCTCAGAGCTCCCGGCGAGGGCAAGGCAGGCGGAGAGTTCTCCCCTCTCGGAAAAGAGGTCAATTACGTTAACATCAGTGCTCCCCTTTACGGCGGTATAAAGGAAGAAGAAAAGCAGGAGGCACTCGCTTCCGAGATCCGACTGTTCGCAGACGAATCAAACTACCCCGTCTATTTCCACTGCGCAATAGGCCGCGACCGCACGGGAACGCTCGCACTCCTTCTCCTCGGCCTTCTGGGCGTGCCCGAAGATATGATCCGCAGAGATTACGAGATGTCGTTCCTCTCCTACTCCGGCAGCGCGGACAAGACCCCTGTCATAGATATGGTCAAACATCAGTTCGATCCTACCGTGGAATATCTGAAAACGTTCGATGGGCGCGCGTTCAAGGACAAGGTCGCCAGCTTCCTCAAGTCTATCGGTATCACGGATGAAGAGATCAGCGCGATACGGTCAATAATGCTGAGGTGACGGATCATGAACGCTTTATTTAAAAACATCAGATCAAAAAAAACAATGACTTCTGCTGCGGCAATATTTGCTTTGATCACTGCGACCGTGCTCGCACTTGCGTTGACCGCGACGGACGTCATGGCGGCAGGAACCGAAGTGCAGCTGCCTGAATTCGTTATCGCAAACGATTCCGCTCCGGCCGAAGGAACAGCGTACACAGACACAGAAGTAAGAACATTGTCCGCATCGGAAGCAGAAAAGATCGCCCCGGCTACAGCAGGAGCATCCGGAAACGTGCTTATGCTGACGGGCGGAAGCGAAGGCGCCGGAGTACTTCTGGACTATTCTGCGTATAAGATCTCATGCTACGGCATCAGATCGATCACGGTTAGAGCATGCGTGCCTGACAGCGTAAAAGCGCTCGGCCTGTCTATCGACGGAGGCGAAACGGTGATAGGCCGCTACTCCCCCGCCGGATACGAGAAAAACCGCTGGACCGATTTTGCGTTCTACGACGAGGGAATCAACTTCGTCAGCGGCCACGACATGCCTGATCTATCCGACGAAAACGGACGCCTCGGGACGCTGTCGCTCAACTTCGTAAGAAACACCAAGGACAGCGAAGACGGAAGCACGCAGGAACCGATAGAAGTGTTCATTGACTCCGTCATAATAAGGATAAAAGATGCGTCAGGTTCGCCCAAACTCGAATACGTCGGTCAGGACAATATCGACCAGACGGCCGGCAAACCGCTCGAGATCGGAGAGGCGACTGCTTATGATTCGGTAGAAGAACGCGAGCTTACGGTCAATACGCGCTGGGACGGTGCCAGGGGCATTGACGATGACGGTAATGCGATCGAGGGCGGTCCGTACACGCTTGTTTTCGAAACTGAAAACTCTTTCGGAGAAAAGGACGAAAAGCGCGTGACGATCACGGTCAGGCCGCGCGACACGGAGCCCCCGGTGATACTCATCAGCACCGAATCCATCAGCGTGCGCACCGGCACATACGGTTCGATGGTGATTTCAGCTACGGACAATGAAGATGATGTGGAAGTCGTTAACGTATGGAGCAAAAACGCCCTCGACAAGAGCGGCCGCCTGCTTCCCGGAGAGCACGAACTTACTCTGTTCTGCTCCGACAATACAGGAAACATCACTGAGAAGAAGATCAAAGTGACCGTCGAAGACGAACCGGAAAACGACCCCGAATCGCTGCCAGTGACGCGCGACGAATCAAAGATAAACTTCGGCCTTCCCGTCTGGGCGCTAATTCTTATAATAGCCGCCCTGGTCATCGTCGCCGCGGCCGTATGTCTGCTGATATTACGTAAAATAAAAGCTAAAAAGAAGAACGCACAATGATCAGGTGACTTCTTTCGGATCCTCCTGCGCAACGGACTCAGGCACAGGAGGATTTTTTAATCCCACCACGCGGTCGACAGGCATCGCAAATGCTATTCCGTGTCCGGGTGTGTCAAGCCCGCACGTAGAATAGAGCGAATGGAGGATGTCGTTGCGCTTTTCCGCCGGGACAAGTATCATTACGATCTCTTTCTGCGGCGAGATCGATATACCGAACACCTTTTCCGCCTCGACATTGGCCGTGCCGCGTGCCCTTAAAACGGTACCGCCGCCTGCGCCCGCACGCCTTGCCGCCTCCATAACGAGCTCGCTGAAACCTTCGTTGACGATGCAAAATATAACTTCATGTGAAAATTCCATCATAATAACCTCTGAATATCTCTTTTGTCCGCCAGAAATCTGAACGCGAGCACGCCAACGACGCTGCTCATAGGTACCGTAAACGCTATTCCGCGCCCGTCCTTTATGGTGCGGAATTTCTCCGAAAGCGATTCTAAAAGCTCATCCACACGGTCTTCGCGCACCACGCTGATGATCGTGCTTTTTCTGTCGTCGGAAAGTCCGAGCATGTCGAGCGTGGCATTCTGCGCCGTACCCTTCGACGAAACGAAACACTGTATATTTGCCCCGAAACTCTGTATGAGATCGGCGTAATACTCAGATTTAACGCGGTTCACGACCGTAAAAAGCAATTTGAGCTTGTCCGGCGATTTAACTGGTGCAGGCTTTTCTTTTGTTACGTCGCCCATACTGCTCTCCTCCAATCAAAACTGTTCAGGCGCCTTTCCGTCTTTCCGCCCGGCATCTTTCGGGCCGCCGGTCACTTAAACCGGTCACATAAACTCGATGATCTGCTCGTCATCCGCAGACAAGATACGCGCCATTGCCCGCTTGCTCTTCACCCTCTCGGAAACGACCGCCTTGAACCCGAGCATCTGGATCGTGATAAGAGGCGTCATGGCGACCATTGCCACCACTCCGAACGCATCGAGAGGAATGCTTTCAACGCCCTGCAGCATACTGCATACGCCGATCGCGAATGGCAAAATAAAGCTCGATGTCAGCGGTCCGCTGGCAACGCCTCCGGAGTCGAATGCTATCGCCGTGTACATCCCCGGGACAAGCAGCGACAGCCCGAGCGAGATTATGTATCCGGGGATCAGATAATACAGGATGCTGAAGTGAAAAATTATGCGCAGTATCGACAATGCGATCGAGATACCTACGCCCGCGGACAACGCGATCATCATCGACCTGCCGCTTACAGAGCCTCCCGTGACGTTCTCGACCTGCTTGTTAAGCACGTGGATCGCCGGTTCCGCCAGTACCGTCACCATCCCGGTCAGGAAGCCGAAGCATACGAGCACGGCCGGATGGACTTTCTGCGAAAGCTGCGTGCCGATCTTGAAGCCCACCGGCATAAACCCGATCTTCACAGCAGTCATAAATATAACGAGCCCTACGAACGTGTACAGTATGCCGTAAAGTATCTGAAGAAGCTTCTTTACGGGCAGTTTCAGCAGCGTAAACTGAAGGATGAAGAACATTCCGGCGATAAGCAGAAGCGCGACTGCCACCTCTCCCGCCGTGTCCCCTAAAGTGTGCAGGAAGTTCATGCCGAGCTTGGATTCCACCGAATAATCAGGAAGAGTGTATGTCACATTTCCTTTCGAGAAGAGTCCGATGGCAACGACGGCAAGCACAGGGCCCACCGAGCAAAGCGCAATTGACCCGAAATTGTTTTCGGTACTCTTGCTGCGGCCGACGGACGTGGCAATGCCTATGCCGAGTGCCATAATAAACGGAACGGTAATCGGGCCTGTCGTAACGCCTCCGGAATCAAAAGCGAGCGCCGAAAAACCGTTGCCGTCCCGGAGGATCAGCACGGCCACGAGCGCGAACAGGAGCAGATAGAAAAACATGAGGTACTGCGGGAGAGGCTTGTTCTTTACCGTCCTGATGATCGACAGCATTAAAAACAGACCGACACCCACGCCCACCACGCCGATAAGGACGTAATTTTTGACCATGTCGGACACCTGCCCGGCAAGCACCGAAAGATCAGGTTCCGCGACCGTTATCATTACCCCCATCGCAAAACAGACCACGAGGAGCAGTACAGGTTTACCGGATTTTGATAGGCCGGAACCGATGTGCTCCCCCATCGGAGACATTGCCAGATCCGCACCCATATTGAAGAGCCCGATGCCTATCACAAGCATTACGGACGCGACAAGAAATGCGGTGATCTCCGCGGCGTTCAGGTCGGCGAACGGCGTGAGGCAAATTATTATGACGATCAGCATCACGGGCAATACCGACAATGCCGCTTCTTTTATTTTCAGCGCTAATACTTTCAAATCCGAATCTCCGTACGCGCGGCCGCAGCTGTGGCCGCTCTACACGCTTTTATCAGTCCGAAATTACTCTGACGGTCTCGATCGTGATGTAGTTTTCGTCTTTGAGGAAGCCCATCATCACGCCGTAATAATCCTCGCGGAAATCATCGGCATTGACCGACGCGCAGATCTTCTCCACGGTGTCCCAGCCGTCAGTGACCTCACCGAACGCCGCGTAATCGCCGTCAAGCGTGGAATTATCGTCAAGCATGATAAAAAACTGCGATGATGCGCTGTCCGGGTCCTGAGCCCTCGCCATTGAAATAACGCCCTTCTTGTGAAGAATGTTGTTATTCACGCCGTTGCTCTTGAACTCGCCCTTTATCGTAGAGTCATCCTTCGCGCCTGCGCCGCCCTGCAGCACGAACCCGGCCTGAATGCGGTTTATGACGGAGCCGTCGAACGAGCCTTCTTTTGCAAGTTTTACGAAGTGCTCAACGGTGATCGGCGCTTCTTCTCCGTTTAGCGTGACGGTAATGGTACCGAAGTCTTTTACGACGATCTCGCACACGGGATGGGCGCCGGTTTTAGCGCATCCGGCAGAGCCGAACATCGCCAGCAGAATGGCGGGTGCAATAACGGCTGTCAATACGGTTTTAATCATTTTTCTGTTATTTTTGCTTGTTTTCATAACGGCCTCTCGAACGTTTTATTTTTAACCGGTTATACAATATTTCGAAGAAGTTGTCAAGCAAAGCACGGCCCGGATCCATCCGCACCGCTCACTGCTTGACATCGCGCATCCGTTCCAATAAAATAAGAGCAACACATTTCGTCCCATAAGGAGAATGAGCCAAATGGAAAAAAACGCAAAACGCCTGGCATTGACGCTCGCCGTGATCATTGCCGCGATCGTAGCACTTGTTTTGATATCCGGCTGCAATGATCAGTCCGAACCGCTCCCAACCGAAGAGCCGGCTGCGGAAGGAGAAAAAACGCCCGAACCTGCAGAACCGGTAAAAGTGCTTGCCCACTGGAAACTTCAGGATAATAAGGACTACTACACCGGCTCAATCGATGACGATACGATCGGGTTCAAGGACCTTACGGGCAACGGAAACGATCTTATCGCGAAGGCGGCCGGAAACGGCGATCAGCTCGATATTTTCAGCTGGGACAAGGACATTTCTTCCGCTTCGTACAAATTCGGCTCAGCCCTCAAGCTTAACAATACAAAAGCGCTTGCGGCGTCCGTCGATCCGTACAAAGCGGCCGAGACCGAGTACACCGGCGGCTACACCTCCGGAAAATACCTCGAGACCGTTAAAGGCGCGCCAATAAACTCATACGGATTCAAGAACGGGGTCTCCATCGAACTGATCTTCAAACTCTCCGAAGACCTTGACCTCGACTATAACAGGTACGCCGGAATTTTCTCGCGCCAGGGCGTCATAGAAGACCAGAACGAACCTCCTTTCTCGATAGCGATCACCGAATGGGACGCAAGCGAAACTTCGAAGCTCGGGACCACGCCTACCTGGCTCCAGCTGCTCATTATGGATGACGTGTCAAGGCTAAATACCGAGATGGATGAGATCCTCATAAAAGCCGGAGAGTGGCACCACGTGCTTGTAACGCTAAGCGAAATGGGCAAAGTTCTCGTATACCTTGACGGTCAGAAACTGTTCGAATCATGGACTGCATTCGAGGGTATCTTCTGCTCCGATCCGAACTTCTCGTGGGAAGTAGGCGTTGGGCGCAAGAGCGGCACCGGACATGAGTCCGATTCCAAAAACGAAAACGTTGCAGAGGGTATGATCCGCAGACTGTTTGCGGGTTCTGTAGCTGAGATCAAGGTGCATGACGGAGATATCACCGTGGAAGAATCGCTTTATGCGACAGAATTTGTTAATTCGAAATAAGTAAAAACAATATAAAAAGAGGCATGTTTAAATGACCCGTAAAAGATCAGCAATATTTGCGGCAGTCACAGCCGCAGTTGTCCTTATATCCTCGCTTGCAGGCTCACTTATCTGCTTCGCGGGGCAGGATGACGAAAACGTAAAAAACGCTCAGATCGAGGAACTTATTGTCCCCGACCCGTTTGCCGAAGATGCGTACGGATTGCGCGGCTTCACGGTGTCGCCCGACGGAGAACGCCTTTTCCTGGGCTACCTGCACGGTCCGTACGGTGACGCTTCACACGTGTCGCTGTACGATGCCAGAACGCTCAGGAAGACGGGCGAATATATCCCGGTCGTCGATGAGAACATACCGGTCGACATGTATAATTACTACCCGAAGGGACTGGCAGTTGACAATCGCGGCTTTCTGTTTGTGGGCGTCACGCACGCCGAAACGCCGTACTGCAGCATATACTGCGTTGACAATTATCTGCGCGAGATCGGCCACATCGTCGAGGATCTGGGCGAAACCACGGGCATCAACGGCATCGCCACGCAAAAGATGGGTGACCGGATCCTCCTGTACGTGCTCACCTGCTATAACGCGGACACGATACGCTGCTACGACGTTACCGATCCCACGGATATGAAACTGTACGAAGCGTTCGGAGACGGAGGCGTCGTTGACTACAACGAACTGACGGGTTCGGAGCGAGACCCCGGATATATCGCGGTAGATATTGACGGAAACGTTTACATCACCTGCATGCTCAAAAGCAGCGGGAGCAAGGGCAGCCACGTGCTGAAACTCTCCCCCGACGGAAAAGAGATCGTTGCCCGCGTCGCGATCAGTGAAGCGTACGGCATCTGCACGGCCGGTGATTACCTGTTCGTGTCAACGTATGACTACGACCGTTCCAAAATTTACGCGCTTAACCGTTCGGATCTTTCGGAAGTCGCGGTCTATTCGGAGGAAAATCAGTCAGAGCCTCTCACGTCGATATCGTACGGCGGACAGTTTCTGTATATTGCCGACCAGGGCGAGGAGAATCCGACAGATGCCGGACGAGTGCTGCGGACTAAAAACATGCTTAAATTGACCCGCGACGCGCGCGAGACGGAAAAAGTCGATCCGGGCAAATACGAGGTCCCGCCTACTGCCGAACCTACGGAAGAGCCCGAAAACGGTGAAAACACGTCAGATACGACGCATAAGCGCGGCAATACTCTCGCAATCGTGCTCGGTATCGCCGGAGCCGTGCTGGCGGCAGCGGTAGTTATAGTGCTGGTCGTGAGATCTAAACGTAAAAAATAAGACATTAGCTAAAAAACGGGGGTTTTTGTATGGATCTGATGGTTGCCGTAAGGCGAATCGAAAAAATGGAGAAGAGCTTTGACGCGTGCGTGAAGGCCGGGAAAGAACTGTCTGATGCACTCGAAGGATATAAAAAAGTCCTCGGCGATATGACCGCCCTGATCGAATACTACGACGGAGGCGCCTGGAGAGAAGATTTTGAGCTCGATGAAGCCGGAAAACTGCCCAAACCGCTCAAGCGCGGAGTGCTTTCCGAAGACGGACTCGGAGATCTGCTCGATTCGAACCGCGAAATGACGCTGGATATGCTGAAGCTGCTGACCGAAATGGCAGAGCGCAGGATAAGATGATTGCCTGACCGGAGGGACAACGCAATGCGGCTAATTATGATTACAAACGACGACGGGATCGATGCGCGAGGCCTTAAGAAGCTGGTGCAGGCAGCCGTAAACTACGGAGAAGTGTGGATCGTTGCGCCCGACGGACAACGCAGTGCAGCTTCTCACAGCATTTCGCTCAGGGAGGCTTTCGACGTGTTTCCGTACGATTACCCGGTCGGCGGAGTGAAAGCGTTCGCCTGCACCGGAACGGCCGCGGATTGCGTCAGAGTAGGATTCCAGAACGTGCTGCCGCGAATACCGGACGTTGTCCTTTCAGGCGTTAACCACGGGTTCAATATCGGTGCCGATCTGCAGTATTCCGCCACGGTCGGAGCGTCTTTCGAAGCCGTTTTCCTGGGTTCGCGTGCGATTGCTTTTTCGGAAGATCACACTTCCGACGGCCGCATCACCGATTATTATCTCAACGGAATATTAGGCGTGCTGATCGACCGCGAGGCTCCCGACAGGAGCATTTTCAACGTCAACTTCCCCGCCGGTGCTCCCGAGGATTGCAAGGGCGTGCTCTGGGACAGGCCCGTGTCTCATTTTTCGTGCTTCCGCGACTGGTACAAGCCGGTTGAAACGCTGCGTGACGGAGGCGTGCGGTACCTGGTAGACGGCGAATACAGAAGCACTTACGAAGACGGCACGGACAAGTGCGCCGTATTTAACGGCTACGTTTCGGTCGGAGCAGTCAAAAATATATCGTGAATCAGCTGTGAAGGCGGCATCAGCCGGCTTCTTTTTTTAATCGGAATGTCGTGAACACCGGCAGGTGGTCGGAGATCTCGTACCCGTCCTTCGATATCAGGAACGTTTCGTACGTAAGCGGCTCGATGACCCCGGGGCGGTAGAAAACATAATCGATTGGTTCGCGCGACGGTTCGTACGAAGCACTCGATTCATCGTAGTATTTAGTCATTGTCGCCGTGTGGTTTTCGTCAACGGTCACAGGTGCATTCAGCCGCGAATCCGCAAGGTCAAGGCGATATGCGTTGCCCTCGTCATCCGTCACTTCTTCAAGGCCCGTAACGAGCTTATACACTCCCGAAATTCCTCCGCTGCCCGTTGTCATACGCGCGTTAAGATCTCCCGTCAGGAAGACCGGCATATCTCCGAAGCGCTCCGCGAACTTGACAATGACGCTCATCTGGCGCTTGCGAATGCTGCCTCCGACGGAGGAATCGTTCTTTCCGTTGTGGTCAAGGTGCGTGTTCATAAACACAAAATCGATCCCCGTCACCTTATCCTGCAGTACGATCCACGTGCAGATGCGCGGATAATTCGCGTCATCGAACGACGATCCGGGCACGTCCGGCGAATCTGACAGCCAGAACGTTCCGTACTCCGCAACGCCGAATTTATCCTTGCGGTAATAGATCGGGTTTGCCTCTCCCCCTTCCGTGCGCGGCTGTCCGACGCTCGCATACGACCTGTTGAAAACCTTATCGTCGAGCCATTTCCGCCACGTCACGGTCACTTCCTGCATACCGACAACATCCGGCATAAGCTCGTCCATCAGTTCCCTGTACATTTCCGAACGTGTTTCAAACGGTGCAGGGTTCCCGTTCTCGGTCTGGATATTGAATTGCAGGATTTTGATGCGGTAATTATCTGCCGACTGCTTTTCTTTCGGGTACGTGTTCATCAGAAAGTCGCACCCGGACGCTGACAATAAAACTGCCATCGTCATTACCAGAACGGCTGTTTTCCGTATGACGGACAATCTTTTCGCGTTTCCCTTCGCGGAACCCATCAGCACTCACCTCTCCAAAAACATACCCGGATTATACCACCCGCCGCAAATTATTAAAAGTCCCATTTCTTTTCAGACTCTTTTCAAATCACTTTTTACCTCTTATCCGGCCGCGAACCAGTAAGCAATGCGAAGAATTTCGTTTTCCACTAAATTCGTGTCATCATCCGGTTCGCAGTTTCCCCGAAATTCGCAGCATGCTCACACTTCGCTTTGCAATTTCCTGTTTCCAATTTCCAATTTGAAATTTGCCATTTTCTCCGTATGGTGCTACAATTAACGGCGGATATATGCAAGGCCGCAAAACGCCTTTCAGGTAACGGAACATATGTAATTGGCGCTCTTCGAAGCCGCCCGCCGACGAGGTTAAAAATGAATAGCGAATCTGTTTTATCATCAAAAAGCGAAACTGCCGGAGACTCTTTACAGGCGTGTACGAAACTTCAGTCGGATATCCTGCGCGAGGCGAAATGGGTCACCGATTACGTGCGCGAAAACGGCTTTCACTACGGCGATGCGCCGGTAAATCCGGCGTTCAACTGCGACGCGAAACTTGTTTCATGCGACCGGCTCGTTGACTGGGTAATGTACCGCGTAGGCTTCACAGATCAGGTCGAGCGCCAGGGCATGGTCGTTTACCACGCGACCGAGAAGAGACGCGATCTGCCGGGCTGGTGCGAACTGCAGGGTTTTCAGAAAATCACGGATATTTCCGAACTTCAGCCCGGAGACATCGTTTTTGTCCGGCCGTGCACAAGCTCGTCAGGTGTCATTTATCCGGGCCACACATTCATCTTCGCGGGCTTCGCGGATGACGGCGTGAATTCGTACAGGTACGATTGCGGAAAGATCGAACGGATACAAAGCGTGCAACCATCGTGCGAGCCGCTGAACGATTTCATGTTCGCTTACAGACCCCGCTGACAGAGCAAAAAGAGCAGCAAATATATAAAATACAGAAAACACATACACAACAGGGCTTTTGAAATCAAGGAGGCTGTTCCAATGAAAAAACGATTCGACCGCAAATCCGGACTTATATTGCACGTGATCCTCGTACTGGCAACGATCATCTGCGTTGTTTTTGCCGCGTGCGCTAAAACACCGGAAACACCCGCGGACACGACCACCGTAACAACCGATGCTCCGGCAGTTACAGATGCACCGAAAGCAACGGACGCACCTACCGAAGTTATCACCAAAGCCCCCACAGAGCCTCCCACGGAAGCTCCTTCAGTCGATCCCACCGAATACCCCTACGAAGGCATGCCCGAGCCTTACTTCGACCTCGCGTTCGATAAAAACTCCGCATTCGATGCCCTTTACAATAACGACATAGAGATCGAAGACGGAGAGATCGGAGAATTTACCGTTAACCTTGACGGAAAAGAAATAAAAGTGACGGGATTCCACGGCGTTGACGAAGACGACTACATGACGATACTTTTATCCGAATACGAATCAAGCTTCACGTCGTTTGTTGAAGAAGGAGTAACGTACGAGATCTTCATTCAGATCGAAGAAATTCCGGTCTCAAGCGGCGGCCTGCTGATCAGCAACGGCAACGGCGGAGGCACGAACCTGGCTATCCGCGGTTCGCAGGGCCAGATCAACTTCAACGTAGGAAGCACTGCGCAGGACGGCACGTATCCCGGCTCAGGCTACATCTACGCCCAGACAAATGACGCTTCGCAGGGCGCGAAGATAGAAGCGGGAAAGCTTGTTCACGTGCTTGGTATTTACGATGCCGAGGCAGGAAAAGTTAAAATCTACTATAACGGCGAACTGAAGAGCGAGGGCGATTTCGGCTCCGGTGAGTTCAATATGGCCTCAACGCGCAGCGGCGTGCTGGGGATTGCCTACAACGCTTCGTTCGCGACTGAAACGCTCGGCAGACTTACCGAATTCACGGTCGTTAAAGCGCGTGTCTACCGCCAGGCTCTCACCGACGAGCAGGTCAGGACCGTATATGAAAACTGCCTCAAATATGTGACTCCTGCCGAGTAAAACCGGCAGTTCCGGATCACCGCGCGCCATTGACAGAAGGAGGCGGTTTATATGATAAAGCCATCGTTTTCGTTCAAATATAACGGCGTACCGTACGACCGGCTGGAGAAGCAGGTATTGACAACGCCGGACGGTTACAAGATCGTCCTGCCCGACGGATTAACGGTCGAGTGCAGAGCGGATCATCACGAAAAATACGGCGTGACGCACTGGGTCAATTATTTTTCGAACCCCACCGGCCACTCAAGCGGACAGATCAGCGAATTGTACGATTGCGATATCACGGTGCCGTTCGATCCCGACCCGCCCGTAACGCGTAAAAACCGCCAATCCACATGGGAGCCCGAGACATTCAGAGTAGTAAAAACGCTAGGCGCAAACGTTAAGGAAGACGATCTGCGCACGTGGGAAGAGCGCCTCTGGGAAGGAAAAGAGACGGAATCTCACTGCGCTTTCGGCCGCAGCGCGCTCGAAAATCTCCCGTTCTTCGACATCACGCGCAAGGGAAAAGGCGTGCTCGCTGCAGTTGGCTGGACCGGTCAATGGAAGGCCCGCTTTTTCAGGTATCACGATTCCTGCCGCATCGTTTTCGGCATCGAACACGCGAATTTCTATATGAAACCGGGCGAAAGCTTCCGCACCGCCTCCGCTACAGTGCTCGAATACAGCGACGGACAGGACAATGCACATAACGCCTGGCGCCGCTACATTAAAGAGGTAATCTCCCCCGTCGGCAAGCCCGGCAGGCCCGCGACGCCTCCGTTTGCAGGCCTGTTCTGGGGCGGCGTTCCGTCCGAAGAGATGATCAGGCGCTGGGAAGGCATCACGGGAGA
>JAGADO010000090.1 GCA_017613535.1 Clostridia bacterium
CCCGATCAGAACCTGCCCCGCGTGACCGAGAGAGTAAATAACAGTGCCGTAAACCTTATAAAAGGAAGCATTACCCAGTACAGCAATCTTCAGGTCACACATAACGGGCTTGAGATGAGTGAGTCATCCGTAAAATACGTAATGCTTCCTGTATATCTTTTCGAATGCAAATATGCCGGAAAAACGTACAGTTATGCGGCGAACGGACAGACGGGTAAAGTGGTGGGAGAGCTTCCGACGAGCAAGGGGAAGAAGTGGCTGTACTTCGGTATACCGTTCCTTATCGTATCCGCGCTCGTGTTCCTGTTCCTCAGATGGATCTTTGGAGGCTGACGGCTATGAAGAAGTATTTGAAACTGATTATATTTACCGTGATCATAGCTTCCGTCTGCCTCGTTTCACTGACTGCATCGGCAGCTCAGAATGCTGTGTATTCATACGGTTATTCAAGCTCGAACGACGGTTATTCAGGCTACCCATCCTGGTATAAGCAGGGATTCGGACCGTCTGACGTTTACCACAACGACCCGTCCGAACCAAGGCTCGTTGACTACGCCGGTATATTCACTCCGTCCGAAGAAAGTTCTCTGAAGAGACAGCTTTCAGAGCTTAAATCAAAGTTTAATATGGATTTCGTTATTGTGACGGACAACAGCGATTACGGCCTCGGACACGGGATGTACGCTGCGGAATTCTTTGATATGAACGGTTACGGTGTGGGTGAAAACTACAGCGGCGTCGTGATGTTCATATGTATGGAGCCGGGCAACAGAGGCTGGTGGACCGCAGGCACGGGCAATGCGGAAAAATATTTTACCGAAAAGAACGTAAACCATATGGACGACGATATGGAGCCTTATATGGTTGACGGGGAATATGCTGCAGGAGTCAGCAAATATTTCTCCGACGTTGACGTCCTCTTTACGAAGGGCAGATTCCCTATGTCCGCGGCGGCAGTCATAGGCTGCCTGGTCACATCGATGATCATAGGGGCGATAGCGGGACTCGGTTTCCTCGGCTCTGCTTCGTCAACTATGCGCGGGGTGGCAACGGCTGTTCAGGCTTCGCAGTATCTTAATGCTGATTCGTTCAAGGTCAATGCCGCTAACGACATTTTCCTGCGTACGAATGTTACGAAGACGCTGATAGAGTCATCTTCTTCCGGCTCCAGGGGAGGCGGTTCTTCGTTCAGCGGAGGATACCATTCGTCCGGTGGCCACAGCTTCAGCGGCGGCGGAAGGCGCTTCTGACGCAGGCCCTTTCGGACGGTAACTGCCGTATACATCTGAACGCAATTTTAAAACAGTAAAAGTTAAAGCCTTGCAGCAGGAAATTGCCGCAAGGCTTTTCACAACTTATAAACCGCTTTACTGACCGCGCCGGAAGAGCGGCAGAAAAGCGTCAGGCCATCAGCCGCAATTGACCGTGTACTCGCTCACGTCAAGGACCGTTTCGCCGTCGATCTGAAGGGGAGACGGTTCGTTAAACCTAACGGTAACATTGTGCCCGGTAATGACCGAAACCTTTTTTTTGTGCTTGATATGCTCGCCCTTGAAGATGGAAGGGAATACGATAAGCGTGCCGATGCGGCTCCTGCCGTGCATAATAACGAGCGAGACCGTTCTGTCATCAGACGATCTGTTCTGAGCGGGAGCAGCGTTCATGCCTCCGCCGTAAAAGCGGCCGAACATCGTAGGAGCGATCCAGACGTTCTTGAACTCGTAATCCTTGCCGTCGACGGTGACGCTCGCGACCTTGGATTTGTAGTGGAAAAGCAGCCCCTTGATAGCGATAGACGCGTAGTTAGGCTTTTCGTTTTTAGCTTTCAACTCGTCACCGACCTGGCAGCAATAGCCGTCGATACCGTAACCGACTCCGTTGATAAACTTGCACGTCTTGCCCTTAACGGTAACGGTCGGGAGGTTCTTAAGGTACCTGCTGATCTCGACCGGGCCGTCCTTGAAATCAAGTTCGACGTCACGCGCAAAATCATTGCCCGTACCGGCGGGATAATAGTAGATCTCGCGGTCGGCAATAAATTCCTCCGCCTCGTTCGCAAAGCGGTTAAGCGTACCGTCTCCGCCGCAGATGACCAGCTTCGCTCCGGCATCGAGACCGTCAAAGAAATCCTTGTACGACCCGAGAGAAGTGATATCTCTGAGATCCACGTCGCCCTTGTCCTTAATAAGGCCCGAGAGCGCTTCGCACGCCGCAGAAGAAGTTCCCGAGAGCTTGTTATAAAGAACTACATACTTTTCCATCGTTTACCATTTCCTTTCTATTCTGTTGAATAACAATCATTTAATATGTGCAGGATCCGCGTCAGACGCGAATTTTGTTTCATGCGTATTCATAAGCTGGTCAAAGCTTATGCCGTACGTACGCGCGATATCGAGCGCGAAACTCTTGCCCTGAGGAGGCATCGGCAATATCAGGTAAGTTCTCTTGGAACCCGCGTACTTCTTTCTGCCCTCGTCTGTAAGAACTTCCATCTCGGTCGTTTCGTCAACACCGGCGACGAGGCTCACCAGGTCGCTGAGAGCAGGCTCTTTATTAAGCTCCGGAATGTTCTCCGCCAGCTCGTGGATATGTGTAGCGAAAACGCAGCGTGCACCGACTTTGCGAAGGTATTTCATTATCTCCTCGGCAATAAACAGGCACTCCTGATGGCTCGTGCTGGAGAGCGACTCGTTCATGAGGATCATGCTGTATTTAGTGAGGCGCGGCAATATCTGTTCGAGCCTTATGCACTCTTCTCCCAGACGGCCTTCGCTGATCGAATTCTTCTCGAGCTCCGGGAAATGCGTGTAGATGTTATCAACGGGGCTTATGCGTCCCTCTGAACCGGGTATCGCGAAACCGGCCTGGAACAAAAGCTGCGTGATACCGACGGCACGCGTGAACGTCGTCTTACCGCCCTGGTTAGCGCCGGTAAGAATGAAAATACGGCCTGCCTTATCAGACATCTCAGCGGTATTGACCACTACGACATTCGAAAGCTCGGAAAGGCCGATATCGCTCTGTATCCTGATAGCGAAACTGGCATCGTAGATATCCTTGACGTAGAAGATCCTCTCATCTTTCGGAGCGGGCGAGGGGAAACACACGGGAAGTCCGGTCTTTATAAGATTTCGCGCAAGCCTGCTTCCGCCGATGAAGTAATAGACCTCCGGGATCAGATCGAACAGGAACTGAGTCTCGATATATTCGAAACGCGCCAGGACCGTGGCCAGGTGCTTGAAAGTATCTCCCATGACGCTCTCGAGGTCGCGCATGATAGCGATATCGAGCGTGTTCGCGCGGTTATCCTTAAGGATCGAATAGAAAGACCCGAGGCCGAAATACGTCTCGTCATTGCGCTGACGGCCAAGTATCGACGTAACGAGTGCCTTGTTCTTAAACGGCTTGGGCTCGATGGAGAGCAGCACCGCCTCGACAGGCCTCAGTTCGTTGTCAAGGTTTACCCCTATCGTTACGGACGTCATCGTCTGTATCTTTTCGGCAAGCGCGGGCAATTCGTGTCTGAGGTCTTTGAAATTGTCGCTGTCGTAAATGCCCTGGATCATTTCGCGCAGACGTTTCACTCCGTCCGAGAGGAAATCTCTGTCAGGAGAACAGAACAGCGAGTGCAGTATGTCAACGCACTGCATGTAAACGCCGAGCATATCGATCCTCCACGCGATGCGGCGCATATCGTCATCGTGAGATATGTTTGCCTTTTCCATCTTGCGGAGGTTATTCGTAAGCGGAAGCAGAGAAGTATCGAAAGACTCCTCGAGTTCGGGGTAGTCCATGAAATCCTGCAGGATATCCTGGCGGTATTTGATAACTTCGGCATCCGGAATCATGTCGAGCATGCGCGCTCTGATATAGCCGCGGCTGTCGTTGCGGATCTGCATTCCGTCAAGGATCATGTCCATATTCATATCGCGCTCCAGAAGCTCCTGGTTGAAAAGCTTGCGCCTTCCGCTTTTAACCTCGTGCTCCATTGCGCGCCCTTTTTCGTAATCCGGCCAGAGAAGACTGAAAGCAAATTTCTCGTCCATGTGCGAACCTCCACCTTTTTCTTTCGTCGCGGTACATAGCTTTAGCTGTGTACCCGACCCCTCTTATCGACCGGATTATACCATCTCTTAAGCAAATTGACAATAACGTGTTAAAGTGGTATTATCACGCTGTCAATTGCTAGAAAGGCGAAACATCGATGTCCTTCGACGATCTTTTCGAAAAACGCTTTGTTTCGGGCGACTGTTACGACGCGTATAAAGTGCTTGGCTGCCACAAGATCCGCTCCGCAAAGACCGGAGAGGCTTCTTCGCGTATGTCATTTTATCTTTACGCACCGGGAGCATCGTCCATACGTGTCGCCGGAGATTTCAATTCGTGGGGAAAAGCCGATTCGGAAGTTGGGAAAATGAAACGCTCGGAGCAGGGCTTCTGGTATACGGAAATCGATGACCTCCCGGAGAAAACGCTTTACAAATATGAGATCGCCGGTTCAGACGGAGATATACGGCTCAAGACCGATCCTTTCGCGTCTTCTGCGGAATTAAGGCCCGGAACCGCATCGTATGCCGCTGAACTTCCGGACTTCGGATGGAACGATCCGGAATGGATAAAAAGCCGCGAAGAAGGAGACATATTCTCTTCACCCGTAAACATTTACGAAATACACGCCGGGTCCTGGAGACGCGGTAAGATCCCGGGCATCGATTATGAAAAAAACTGGCAGGAAGCAGAAGCGCGAAAAGCGGAAGAACCATTCCTGAACTACAGGGAACTCGCAGATGAACTGGCAGAATACCTTACCGAAACAGGATACACGCACGTAGAACTGATGCCCCTTTGCGAACACCCGCTTGACGACTCATGGGGATACCAGACAGGCAGCTATTACGCCCTCACGTCGAGATTCGGAACACCGGAAGACTTCATGTATTTCGTTGACCGCATGCACACGAGCGGCATAGGTGTGATAATGGACTGGGTGCCCGGCCACTTCTGCAAAGACGCCTCATTCCTCGGAAGATTTGACGGCACGTACCTGTTCGAATACTTTGACGAAAACAAACGAGAGAACCCGCTCTGGGGCACGGCGAATTTCGATTATTCAAAACGGTTCGTAAAGAACTTTATGATATCGAACGCGCTTTACTGGCTTAAAGAATACCATATCGACGGCCTCAGGATAGACGCGGTGGCAAATATAATCTACTACGACTACAACTGCATGCACCGGTCGAGACCTTTAAATGCGTACGGCGGCAATGAAAATCTCGAAGCTGCCTTGTTCCTTCGGGAACTGAATTCGGCTGTCCACGACGCCGTTCCGGGCGCGCTTATGGTCGCGGAGGATTCAAGCACTTATCCGGGAGTCACCGCAGATGCCGGCCTTGGAGGACTCGGCTTCGACATGAAATGGAATATGGGCTGGATGAACGATACGCTCAGATATATGAGCTCGGATCCCTCTGAGAGAAAGCTGCTCCACAACAATCTGACTTTCCCGATGATGTACGCGCACACGGAGCGGTTCCTCTTAAGCCTTTCGCACGACGAAACGGTCCACGGAAAAAAGACGCTGCTCGATAAGATGTACGGCCCGCTGGAGGATAAATTCGCACAGTACAGGACGTTCCTGATCTATATGATGTGCCACCCCGGTAAAAAGCTCATTTTTATGGGCTCGGAGTTCGGCCAGATCATGGAATGGCGCTTTTACGAATCGCTTGAGTGGAAGATGCTGCTCTATCCGCCTCACGGTATGCTAAAGGAATACACAGCGGCGCTAAATAAACTGTACGCGTCCGAGAAAGCGTTGTTTAAGGGAGATTATACGGAAGGCGGTTTTTACTGGATCGACGCGGACGACAGAGAGAGAAGCGTATACTCGTTCGTAAGGCAGGATCCGGAAAACGACAGGGACTTCGTCATCGCGCTCTGTAACTTCTCGCCACGGACGTACGAGGGATTCAGGCTGGGTGTGCCGCGCTTCTGCGACTACAATATTGCATTCAGCTCATCCGGAACCGGGGCAGGCGAAGGCGAAGCCGGGTACATCAGGCCGCGGCCGGAAAGATGCGGGCGGATGCCGTTCAACATCGAACTGAAACTGGAAGCATACTGCGGGATGATAATAAAACCGCACTTCAGCTATTGACGGCGCAAAAACGACAGAAAATATGGCATATCAGCCAAAAGCATATAATATAAAAAACGCAGGAACGGCGCAAAAAAAGCGCCGGAATAACGGGGGAGTGACCGGACAATGATTCAAAAGAATATGGTGGCGCTGATACTTGCCGGCGGGCAGGGAAGCCGCCTGGGGGCAATGACGAAGAAGACCGCTAAGCCTGCGGTCCCGTTCGGAGGAAAATACCGCATCATCGATTTCGCACTGAGTAACTGCTCGAACTCGGGCATAGACACGGTGGGGATATTGACGCAGTACAAGCCCCAGCAGCTGTCCACGCATATAGGAATAGGAACGCCGTGGGACCTTGACCGCGTGCACGGAGGCGTTACGATATTGCCCCCTTATATGAGCGAGGCAGGAGGTGACTGGTACAGCGGTACCGCAAACGCCGTATACCAGAACCTGACATTCCTTGACCAGTATAACCCCAAGTACGTGCTGATCCTTTCCGGAGACCACATATACAAGATGGACTACAGGAAGATGCTCGCCGCGCACACCGCCGCCGGTGCGAAAGCGACGATCGCGGTCATCGATGTGCCCATTGAAGAGGCATCGCGTTTCGGCATAATGAACACCGACAGCGACGGAAGGATCGTAAGTTTCGAAGAGAAACCGCGCGAGCCCAAGAGCACGCTGGCATCGATGGGTATCTACATTTTCACGTACGCGGATCTTAAAAAATACCTGAGGGAAGACTCTCTTAACCATTCATCGGACAATGATTTCGGTAAAAATATCATTCCTTCGATGCTGTCAGCGGGTGAGAAGCTGATCGCGTACAGGTTCGACGGATACTGGAAAGACGTGGGAACGGTCGAGAGCTTCTGGGAGGCAAACATGGATCTGCTCAAGGCGGACAATGAAGTAAAGCTTTTCCAGAACGACTGGAAACTGTACACCGTCACGGGCTCGATCCCGTCGCAGTACATCGGACCGGACGCGTCGCTGAAAGACTGCCTGATCTCCGAAGGCTGCGTGATTATGGGAGAGGTGGAGCACTCGGTAATATTCCCCGGGGTAACCGTAGGCGCGAACAGCCGCGTCGTTGACTCCATCGTAATGGAAGGCTGCACGATCGAAGAGAACGTTATCGTTAACAAGAGCATACTTCTCGAAGGCGTGACGGTGAAAGCGAACAATGCCGTTGGAGACGGTGCCGGTATCGCGGTGATAGAAGAAGGCCGCGTACTTTCCGGCGGCGGATTTATGAAGTGAGGTGGCGCATATGAAAGACTACATGGCGATACTTAATCTGGCCGAAAACGAAAACGACATACGTGCTCTTACGACAAACAGGCCCATTGCCTCCGTGCCGATCGGAAGCCGGTACAGAGTAATAGACTTCATGCTTTCAAACCTTGTCAATGCCGGTATCGGAAACGTCGGTATTTTCACTGAGAGCAACTCCCGCTCGCTTGCCGACCACCTGGGCACCGGAAAGCCCTGGGATCTCAACAGAAAGAACGACGGACTGTTCCTGTTCAACCACGGACTCTGTAATCTGATGTACACCGATTCCAAGCTGATCAAGAACAATATGGAGTACATCTACAGGAGCAAGAGCAAAGACGTTATCCTGTGTTCTTCGTATATGGTGTGCAATATGGATTTCACTGACGTTATCAGGTCGCACGAAGATTCGGACGCCGATATCACCGTCGTGTATACGCACACTAAAAACGCGGATAAAGAGTTTTCAAACTGCTTTACGCTCGACATCGATCCGGCGACAAAGGAACTGCGCGGCGCCGGTAAAAACATCGGTATAGGGCCCGAGGCTGACGTCTGTATGGAAATATTCCTGATGACGAAAGAACGCCTTACGGATTTCATTTACAAGAGCACTTCCTTAACTTCGCTCACGAACTTCTACAATCTCATATTCGACCAGATAGGCAGCCTGAAGTTCAACACTTACCGTTTCGAAGGATACGTTTCGTGCATCAATACCGTATCGTCGTATTTCAAAAGCAATATGGATATGCTCGAACCGGACGTCAGCACCGAATTGTTCAGGTCGAATATAAGGCCGATATTCACGAAGATAAAAGACGAGCCTCCGACGATATATATAAAGGGCTGCCGCGTGGGACATTCGCTTATAGCGGACGGCTGCCGCATAGAAGGCACGGTGACAGATTCACTGTTAGGCAGATACGTTGACGTCGAAGAAGGTGCGGTAGTTAAAAACAGCATAATACTTCAGAACGTGCGCATACATAAAAATGCAAGACTGTCGCATGTTATTATTGACAAAAACGTCGATATAGACGAAAATACCGAGTTGAAGGGAAACGAGTTTTTCCCTCTCGTCATAGAGAAGAGAAACCTGCTGCGCTGAGGCGTGCGAATGGTAACGGATACTCTGTGGCGGTTGTGACGAAAGGATCACTTTGAAATGAAAGTATTGTTTGTAACTACCGAGGTCAGGCCATTCAGCAAGACCGGAGGACTGGCTGACGTATCGCTTGAATTGCCCTCCGCGCTGAAAGCCGCAGGGATAGACGTAAGGATCATAACGCCGAAGTACGGCGACATTGCCGAAGAGTATAAGATGCGCATGATACCGCTGTCAACGTTCGGTGTGACGGTGGGCTGGAGGAATCAGTACTGCGGGCTTCAGTACCTTCTCTACAACGACATTCCGTTTTATTTCATTGACAACGAATATTATTTCAAGCGCCCCGGCTGCTACGGCTTTTACGACGACGGCGAGAGGTTCGCGTACTTCTGCAGAGCGGTGATGGAATCCGTTGTCCATATGAACGATTTCTATCCGGATATCATTCACTGCAACGACTGGCAGACCGGAATAATCCCGCTTTATCTGAGGGACGTTTATTACGAAAGACCCGAATTCAAGCGCGCCGCTGCCGTTTTCACGATCCATAATCTTAAGTACCAGGGCGTTTACGCGCCTTCGATCCTTGAAGATCTGCTCGGGCTTAACTACGGTTATTACAACGACGAAAAGCTTAAATTCCGCGACGGAGTGTCGTTTATGAAGGCCGGCATCGTTTTCGCCGATAAAGTGGTCACAGTCTCCGAAACGTACGCAAAAGAGATCACAACGCCGTATTACGGTGAAGGCCTCGATACGCTTCTGAGCGCGAAATCGTTCAAGCTTACCGGTATAACGAACGGCATCGATTACGAGCATAATAACCCCGGGAACGATAAGAATATCGTGATGAATTATGACGTGAAAACGCGCGCCGATAAACGCGTTAATAAGCTGGCGCTCCAGAAAGAGCTCGGGCTGCCTCAGAACGCGAACGTGCCTGTCGTTTCGATGGTCACGCGCATGGTGAAAGAGAAGGGGCTCGACCTCGTCACATGCGTCATGGAAGATATCCTCAAAAACGACCTTCAGTTCGTTATCCTTGGCACGGGCGACCGCGACTATATGGATTTCTTTGAATATTACGCTTCTGCATATCCCGGAAAGATCGCCGCACGCACGCGTTTCGACAGCGCGCTCGCGTCACGCATCTATGCCGGATCCGACCTGTTCTTAATGCCCTCGATGTTCGAACCATGCGGCCTTTCCCAGATCATTGCAATGCGCTACGGCACCGTGCCAGTGGTGCGTGAGACCGGCGGCCTGAAAGATACGGTGAATCCGTATAACAAGTACACCGGAGAGGGCAACGGCTTTTCTTTCGCTAATTTCAATGCTCACGAGATGCTCGCGACGTTAAAGACTGCTCTCGAGTGCTACGACGATGACGAGATCTGGGACAATCTCGTGAAAGAGGCAATGAATACCAGGATCGACTGGAAGACGCAGTCTGAAAAGTATATTTCGATCTACAACGAACTGGCGATCTGACGGTCGCGGAGGTCATATGCAGCTTGGCAGGGATACGTTTATCCGTGACTATAAAAACAAGATAGTAACTATGTTCAGGGAAAGCTTCGAGGAGGCCGGAACTGAAGAAAGATATCTCGCTCTGGGAGCGCTCATCCGCGATTATATGGCGCCCGACTGGCTGATTACCGAGAAGAAGGACAGAGCGGAGCACAGGAAACAGGTATATTATTTTTCAATGGAGTTTCTTATCGGGCGGCTGCTCGATTCGGCGCTCGTAAATCTGGGAATAAAAGACGTTGTCCGTGACGGACTTGCGGAACTGGGACTTGAATTGCCCTCGGTCGAAGCCGCCGAACCGGACGCCGGACTCGGAAACGGGGGACTGGGAAGGCTTGCCGCGTGCTTCATAGATTCGATGGCATCGCTGGATATTGCCGGCACGGGTATCGGCATCAGGTACAGGTACGGTCTTTTCCGCCAGCTCATCCAGAACGGATATCAGGTCGAGACGCCGGACAACTGGCTCAAGATCCCGAATGTCTGGGAGATCTGCAAGACCGAGGATGCGCGCATCGTTAAATTCGGCGGCGATCTTAATACGAACTGGGGCAATGACGGAAGGCTTTACGTCGAGCTTGTTAACTACGAGCCCGTCCTGGCCGTTCCGTACGATATTCCCGTGCCCGGCTACGAATCTAAACGCGTAAATACCCTGCGCCTCTGGTCTGCCGAGACAGAGAACTCCGGTTTTGATTTCAGCGAGTTCAGCAAGGGTGACTACGACAGGGCGGTCGAAAACATCACTACGGCGCACTCTATCTCGAACGTGCTTTATCCCGACGATTCCACGCCGCGCGGAAAGCTTCTTCGCTTAAAGCAGGAGTATTTCTTCACGAGCGCAGGACTTCAGGATATCCTCGGCCGCTTCGTTAAAGGCGGGGGAGACGTCAGAGAGTTTCACCTGTACAACGCGATCCAGATCAATGACACGCACCCTGCGATGGCGATACCGGAACTTATGCGCCTGCTGATCGATGAGCACGGACTGGGCTGGGACGAGGCGTGGAATATAACCGTGGCGACGTTCGGATACACGAACCACACCATCCTCGCGGAGGCGTCCGAGAAGTGGCCCGTGGAGATGTTTAAAAAGCTTCTTCCGCGCATTTATATGATCATCGAGGAGATCAACAGAAGGTTTATCGCGATGCTGAGTTCCAGGGCTGATCTCGGTTTCGAACGCATCTCCAAGATGTCGATGATCGGAGACGGCACGGTGAAGATGGCGCACCTCGCGATCGTGGGCAGCCACAGCGTTAACGGGGTCGCGAGACTGCATTCGGAGATACTGAGAAATAAAGAGTTTAAAGATTTCAGCGATTGTTTTCCGGGCAGGTTCAATAACAAGACGAACGGTATCACGCACAGGCGCTGGCTCATCGGCGCGAACCCGGAACTGGCGGCACTTATCGACAATACGATCGGCACCGGCTGGAGGAAAGAACCGAACCGGCTGACAGAGCTCGAAAAATATATTGACCGCGGTTTTGCGAAGGAAGCGGCGTCGATCAAGCGCCGGAACAAGGAGCGGATGGCCGAATATATCAGGCAGACGACGGAGATCGACGTTGACCCCGGCTCCATTTTCGATATTCAGGTAAAGCGCCTTCATATGTATAAAAGGCAGCTTCTGAACATTTTCGGCGTGATGGATCTGTATAACAGAATCAAGGCAGGCACCGCGGGCAATATCTGCCCCAGGACGGTCATATTCTCTGCGAAAGCTTTTCCGGGTTACGGGCTCGCTAAAAATACTATAAAGCTTATCTGCACCGTCGCTGACAGGATCAATTCCGACGCTTCCGTTGCGGATCTTCTGCGTGTCGTTTTCCTGCCTAACTATGACGTCAGTCTCGCGGAAAAGCTCATTCCTTCCGGCGAGATCTCCGAGCAGATATCGACTGCTTCCAAAGAGGCGTCCGGCACGGGCAATATGAAGTTTATGATGAATGGCGCTGTGACGCTTGCGACTCTCGACGGCGCGAACGTTGAGATACGCGAGGCGGTCGGCGATGACAATATTATTCTTTTCGGCATGAATTCGGATGAGGTCATTTCGTACGAGCAGCACGGCGGATATGATTCAAGGGAGACCGTGCGTTCTGACGGACGTCTTGGCGCGATTATTTCGCAGATCAGCGAAGGTTATTTCGGCTTTGCGGGCAGATCCGAGTTCACGCCTGTGCTCGACCACCTGCTTAAGGACGGAGATCCGTACTTTGTTCTGAAGGATTTCGATTCGTACGTCCGTGCGCGCGATAAGATCGATAGTATTTACAGGGACAGATCCCGGTTCGACAGGATGTGTGCGATGAATATCGCCGGATCGGGCAGGTTCTCGAGCGACAATACCATCGCGGCGTACGCGGATGATATCTGGAACGTTGTCCACCGATGAGCCCCGAGCAGCTGAATTCCGGGCGGATGGATCCCGAACCGTATACTTTTCTGCACGACCCGGCAGATGAAGCGTACAGACGCCCCTTAGGAGCATTGCCCGCAGGGACGTGCGCCGAATTATTTGTTAAGATACGGCCTGCTGACACGGACGCCGGAAAGCCGCTTCTTTTTATCAGAAGAAGATTCAGAAATGAAGATTCGCGTGCGGAATTTCTCCCTGATCACGAAGCGCGTGAAGGGGAATATATCGTATTCAGATTCACGCTTGGAACGGATGTATTGTCCGCACCCGGCGTTTATTATTACGGTTTTTCGATCGGCGGAGAGTGCGCGAAAGAGGCTGGACGGATAACTGTATTTGACCCCGGCATGCGCGTCCCCGAATGGTTCAAAAATGCGGTCATCTATCAGATCTTTCCGGACCGGTTCGCGATCGGAGACGATCCGGGCGTCGTGCCTAAAAAAGATGCTGTGATGTACGGTTCGACGGAGTGCGTTCCGGAGTACAGCAAGAACGCGGACGGAGAGGTCGTGCGCTGGGATTTCTTCGGAGGAAATCTTTCCGGAATAATCGGAAAGCTCGGGTATATCAGCGGGCTCGGGGCCGATACGGTATATCTGAATCCGATATTTGAATCTGTTTCGAATCACAGGTACGACACGGCGGATTACGAACATGTTGACGGGCTGCTAGGCGGGGACAAGGCGTTTGGAAGGCTCGCCGATTCGATGTCGGACAACGGCATGCGGCTGATCCTTGACGGCGTTTTCAGCCATACGGGCAGGAACAGCAGGTATTTCAAGGCTGCGCTCAGAGGCAGAAAACCGTATTCAGGCTGGTACGATTTTAGGCCTGACGGTTCGTACGAATGCTGGTGGGGCGTAAAAGATCTTCCCTGTGTAAAAGAGCTCGATCCTTCGTACTTTAAATACATCGTAAAAGGCAGAAACAGCATCGTGCGCAGATGGCTGCGGGCTGGTGCTTCCGGATGGAGGCTGGACGTAGCGGACGAACTTCCGGATGAGTTTTTAGAAGAGCTCTTTAAAGCCGCAACCGAAGAGAGATCCGATGCGGTGATCTTCGGAGAAGTCTGGGAGGACGGCACGGATAAGGTAAGCTACGGTGTGCACAGGTCGTATTTTACGAAGCACGAGCTTCATTCTCAGACGAACTACCCGTTCCGCGAAAGACTTTTAAAGTTTCTCGAGGGAAGCGTTAATGCGCAGGATATTTCGTGCCTGTTCAGGCTCGATTCTGTGAATTACCCTCCGGAAGTTTATTATTCACTCGTAAATATGACGGGTTCGCACGACGTTGAGCGTCTGTTTACGTATCTTAAGCGCATTACGAGAGATGACGCAAGGCTCGCTAAAGGGCTTGTCAAAGCTTATTCGCTCGTACAGTTCTGCTTTCCGGGCGTTCCGCTTATTTATTACGGAGATGAGATCTGTATGGAGGGCGGGACCGATCCGGACAATCGCCGCTTTTTCGAGTGGGACAAGGCTGATCCTGATACGGTGCGGTGGTTTTCGGACCTTGCGAAGTTAAGGCGTGATGAGCCCGTGCTGCGAAGCGGAAAAATCTCTTTCATTGACGCGGGGGACAATGTCTTTGCTTTCCGCCGGTATTGCGGGCTCTGCTGCCCGGTTAGCGCCTCGGATCCGCAAGGTTTCATATGTGCTGTTGACCGGTTCGGACGTGGCCCGGAATTCATCATCGGCGCGCTTGAAAAACAGACGGGTTTAGGCTATAATATATTAAAACAGGCTGACGGATACGCTGTTTTGCTCAAAATGCTTTGATTTGTAACAGCATACGCTATTTTACATTACGGAGAGACTGAATATGAGATGTCCATACTGCTCACATACTGAAGACAAAGTCATAGACTCGAGACCTGCGGAGGATTTTGCCGCGGTCAGAAGGCGCAGGGAGTGCCTGAAATGCGGGTCAAGGTTTACTACTTACGAGAAGGTCGAAGATACGCAGCTTATGGTCATTAAGAAGGATGGCAGCAGACAGCCTTTCGACCGCGAGAAGATCACGATGTGTATCATGAAGGCGTGCGCGAAGAGGCCTGTTTCTATCGTTCAGGCAGAGGAGATATCGGGGCAGGTCGAGCAGCAGCTTTTAAACTCCATGAAGCGTGAAGTCAGTTCACACGAAATAGGCGAGCTCATAATGGCTAAAGTAAAGGCGCTTGACGAGGTCGCTTTCGTCCGTTTCGCTTCTGTTTACAAGCAGTTCAAGGACGTCGATTCATTTATGGACGAGCTTAAGAATATGATCGAGGTTAAAAGCAGGAGAGACACTTAATACGGTGTCTGCGTTTGCCGATATATGCTGGCACTGACAGGCGGCCCGGGAGGCCGCTTTTTTTATTGACCGCGCAGCAAAAGCATTTCGCCATATTTCCCGGCTTTACCCGGTATTTCCGGATATTTCCCGGTTTTATCCGGTATTTCCGGAAATTTCCCGATTTTAACAGATATTTCCGATCCGTTTCCCGGGAAATATTTGCCACACCCGCCCCGGATGGAGTATCCTCGCATCAGGCGAAAGCGGCTTTTGCGCTTTCGGACAGATCGATTATTGGGGCGGTGACGGAATGATTACGGTTATTGAAACGGTGTGCATAAGCGGAGTTACGGGGATGATCACTACGGTCGAAACTTTCGTGACTCCGGGGCTCAGGGAGTTCAGCATAATAGGGCTGGCCGGAGCGTCGGTTAAAGAATCTAAGAACAGGGTCTGCGCGGCTATAAAAAACTGCGGATTCGAACTTCCGAAAGGGAGGATAACGGTGAATCTGGCGCCGTCGGACATAAGGAAAGAAGGCACGGGATTCGATCTGGCGATAGCAGCGGGGATATTGTCCGCAGGAGGACAGATCGATGCGGAAAAACTCGGCGGATTTGCGCTTATAGGAGAATTGTCACTCGACGGATTGGTAAAACCTGTGTCCGGAATCTTCTCTATGTGCGCATTTGCGAAGAAGGCGGGACTGACCGACGTTATCATTCCGGCGGATAATCTTTCGGAGGTCATCTGCATCGACGGGCTCAGGATATGGCCCGTCGGGAGGCTCGGCGAATTGTTCATGGTGCTGAAACGCGAAAAAAGGCCGCTTACAGGCTCTCTGGGCGACTTTTCCGGCGAAGACGGGTTTACTTCCATCTCGGACATAAAGGGCCATAAAACGGCAAAGAGGGCCATTGAGATCGCAGCGTCCGGGAGGCACAACATCCTGATGCTCGGCGCTGTCGGCAGCGGTAAGACGATGCTCGCTCACAGTATACGGTCAATACTTCCTCCGCTCTGCCGCGAGGATGTTTACGACGTCACTTCGGTCTACAGTCTGTGCGGCCTTCTGAGCAATGACAATCCCGTCATCAGGCAGCCTCCTTTCAGGGAAGTCCATACCGGCATCACCAAGACGGCGCTCATAGGAGGAGGCAGACCGGTCGTTCCTGGAGAGATATCCCTTTCGCACTGCGGAGTGCTTTTCCTTGACGAGGCGACAGAGATCGACCGGGCGGCTGTCGATTCTCTCCGGCAGCCTATGGATTCGGGGGAAGTGACAGTCTCGAGGGTAGGGCATATCGAAAAGCTCCCGGCGGATTTCATGCTCGTGTGCGCAATGAATCCGTGCAGGTGCGGTAACCTGCTCGAAGGACCCGAAAAATGTACGTGCACGCCTAAGATGATCAGCCATACGCTCGAGAAAATATCCAGGCCTGTTCTGGACAGGATCGACATTCATATTCCCGTAAGGACTCCGGGATACGCGGAGATACGCGCCGATAAGCCGGAACGCGTCGAAGTCATACGGGAGCGCGTGCGAAACATCAGGGAGCTTCAGCGTGAAAAGATCGCTTCGAAGGGCTTTTCGGGACGCACGTATTCGCGCCTTTCCGGCGAAGAACTGAATGCGGTCGTTAAGACTGATCCGGAAGCAGAGGCGCTTCTTATGGAATCGGCCGAGTACCTTTCTCTCAGCATCAGGGCGTTTAATAAACTGAAAGCGATCGCGGGTACGATCGCGGATATGAACGGCCACGGGACGGTCGGAAAAGACGATATTGCGGAGGCGGTGCAGTACAGAGTTATTGACAGGAAACTGTTCGGAGAAGGAGGTGCGGGGGCTGATGCTGCATGAGATCAACGAAATTTCGGTGATGATCTGGCTTACTCTCCTGGGGAGGCCTAATTATCTCATATATAGCGCTCTGATCGGGGAGTTCGGATCTCCGGAAGGCATATATAACGCACATCTGTCATCGGTACGGCCGGAATCGCTCAGACAGTACGAAAAGGCGTTGAACGCGTTCGGAGATCCGAAAATTGCCTCCGCCGCTGCGGATATATATTTTAAAGCCGTAAACAGAGGGATGAAGCTTGCCACGATAAACGATGCGGATTTTCCGTACAGACTCAGAAATCTGCCTTCCGCCTGCCCTTTGGTGCTGTATTATTACGGGGAGCTTCCGGGCGGAGACGAAGAAGGGGATGAACGCACGGCAGCGATAGTGGGGTCAAGGCACTGCTCCGTTTCCGGGGAGGCAAACGCTTCGGCGTTTTCGTACGCCCTTGCCCGCGCGGGAGTTTATATCGTTTCGGGTATGGCAAGGGGCTGTGACGGTGCTGCGCACGCGGGTGCTCTTAAGGCTCACGGTAAGACCGCGGCTGTTCTCGCGTCCGGCGCCGATGTCATATATCCTCCTGAGCACAGAAATCTTTACAACAGGATAATCGGATCGGGCGGATGCGTTTTATCCGAATCTCCTCCGGGAACAGCGCCTGCGAAACAGCTGTTTCCGGCGAGGAACAGGATCATTGCAGGTATGAGCGACGCGGTGATCGTCATCGAAGCGGCTAAAAAGAGCGGCGCGCTTATAACGGCAGACAGGGCGGTCGAGGCAGACAGGCTCGTGTTTGCTCTTCCCGGAGACGTCAGAAATCCCATGGCGTACGGTACGAACGAACTTATCAGGCAGGGGGCGATCTGCGCGCTTGACGTATCGGTCGTGCTTGACGAGCTCGGGATCAGCGAAGAAGGCGCAAAACCTAAAAAGCCCGGAAACGGATTCGCGATGGGATTGCCCTTCCCGCAAAGCGCCGTAATGAACGCCATAATACGCGGAGCATCCGACCCTGATCAGATAGCGGCATTGACCGAACTGGGAGCAGGTGAGATAAGCAGCGCGCTTACACTGCTGGAAATAAGAGGCCTTATTAAGAGCGGCTCGGCAGGCACTTACAGAGCTTCGGAATGCATATGAACCGGGCGGAGGACTGCGGCTTTTCAGCCCTGAAAACTGAGACCGCAAATTTATTCTTTACACCTCGGATTTCAAAGTGTATTATAAAAAAGTCAATTTAATACTGGAGTTGTGATTGATGGCTGATTATCTTGTAATAGTTGAATCTCCTTCGAAAGCCAAAAACATAGGGCGCTTTCTGGGAAGCAGATATAAAGTTGACGCATGCGTGGGACACCTCAGGGATCTTCCCTCGACGCGGCTTGCAATAGATATCGACAACGGCTTTGCCCCGCAGTATGTTAACATCCGCGGTAAAAGCGATATTATCAAAATGCTCAAAGACGATGCGTCAAAGGCTAAGAAAGTGTTTATAGCGACCGACCCTGACCGCGAAGGTGAAGCGATCGCGTGGCACCTCGAATACCTCCTTGGCATAGGGAGCGACACTGTCTGCCGCGTAACATTTCACGAGATAACTAAAAACGTCGTTCAGGAGTCTATAAAAGAGCCGAGAACAGTTGACCTTAATCTCGTTGATGCCTACCAGGCCAGGAGAGTGCTCGACAGGCTGGTGGGTTACCAGATCAGCCCCGTGCTTTGGAGAAAGGTTAATAAGGGACTGAGTGCCGGAAGAGTCCAGTCCGTCGTGCTGAGACTCATCTGTGACCGCGAGGCCGAGATCGAGGCGTTCGATCCGAAAGAATACTGGACCGTTGAGGCTGAGCTTTCCAAACAGGGAGAGCATAAGAAGGCTCATGACAAATTCAAGGCGAAGTATTACGGCAGCGCGGACGGCAGGAAAAAGAATCTCGGGAACAAGGAAGCCGCGGATAAGGTTTTAGAGGACGTGAGCGGTAAGGATTTCGAGGTCAAGAACGTTAAAACTTCCAGGAAGAAGAAATCTCCCGCGCCTCCGTTCATTACGAGCACGCTTCAGCAGGAAGCGTCCAGACGCCTTAATTTCCCGTCTGCCAAGACAATGTCTGTCGTGCAGTCGCTTTACGAAGGTGTCGCGGTCGATGCTTCAGGAGGCACCGGTCTCGTGACGTATATCCGTACCGACTCGACGCGCATTTCTGAAGAAGCCG
>JAGADO010000091.1 GCA_017613535.1 Clostridia bacterium
CGCACGCCTGTCCCCTGTCCCGCCAAAGGAGGATGAATAAAAATGCCGTTTGTTGACGTAAAATTGACCAAAAAACTGGACGAAAGCCAAAAAAACGCACTGAAAACCGAACTCGGAGCACATATGGCCATTATCGGGAAGCCTGAAACGTACACGATGATCGGCATCGCGGACGGATACACGCTGTACTTCGCAGGAAAAAAACTCGAAGAAGGAGCATATGTTGCCGTTGACGTCCTCGGCGGCGCAAACCCGGCAGGAACGGCGGAATACACGCGCGCGGTGTGCGAAACGCTCGAAAAACAGCTGGGAATACCCGGAAAAAACGTATACGTCGAATACAGGCACACAACGGACTGGGGCTGGAACGGCACGAACTTCTAAGCAGGACGGCCCCGGATGAAACGAAATGAAAAAGGCTATGCGCGCGTCAGGAAAATGACACACGCAGCCATGGCCGCGGCAATCATATGCGTTGTCGCATCGCTGTCAATACCGGTCGGAGCCGTACCTGTCACGCTGGCTACACTCGCGGTAATGATTGCCGGCGCGCTGTTAGGCCCGGGCTGGGGAACGGCGGCAACAGCAGTATACCTGATCGCGGGCATTGCCGGCCTCCCCATCTTCGCAGGATTCAGAGGAGGAGCGGGAGTGCTTGCCGGCCCGACAGGAGGATACCTCGCCGGATACCTGGCACTCGCGGCGATCAGCGGCATACGCATAAAAGCAGCAGAGAACGGAACAAAACCACTGAAAGCGGCGATACGCGCGACACTCTGCACGGCAGGCACGGCAATACTGTACACACTCGGAACAGCGTGGTACTGCATTGTCACCGGCGCGAACGAGATGACAGCACTGGCAGTATGCGTTGTCCCCTTCCTGCCCGGAGACGCGGCGAAAATTGCCGTCTGCGTACTGCTGACACTCGCGATACCTGTCAAAGCAGAACACAAATCTGATCATGGAGGTCACAGAATGAAATACTCGGACAAGCTGAACGGCTTCTGGGAAGAAGGATATCACTACTACATCGAAATACGCGACAATAAAATGAACGTGCTCGACTACCACCGCAGGCCAATGCTCGAGACCGCGATCAGCTACGACGCGCAAAAAATCGAAAAAGGCGAACCGGCCGCGATCGAACTTGACGACAACGTCCTGTCGCGCACCGCATTCGGCGAGCCGATGACAATGATACGCAAACTCACATATATTGACGGCCGCCTCGAACTCCTCTACTACTACACGATCATGGGAGAAACGCTGTACACTCTGAAAAAAGTTGACCACGGCCCGTTCGACTACCTGAGAATACGCGACAAAGAAATGCTGGGTGAGCTTCAGGGCAAATGGATCGAGTGTGACAAAACGGCCTGCGCGATGCATACCTGACGTTCAGCGGCGACAGGATGAAATATGTTGTCAGCGGAGATTTCGTGTGGATCGACAGCCAGATCCACGTTTGCGAGACAATTACAAATCCCGGGACGATGTTTATTACCCCCGCCGATCTTTCAATGCGCGACTTCGGCAGTATAAACGAAATAGAGATCGGCGGCAACGTATTGACCACGTACATGCATATCTGCGACGCCGAATCGAGGAGAATGATGTTCGTGAAAGAAGAAATCATTGACAGACTCAAACTGCCGCCGGAAGCTCAGAAGCCCTCCGGGAATACGATGCTGAGGTAAAGGAGTTTAATTCGGTATGAGATACCCGGAATTTCTGAAACCAGGCGACAAGCTCGGTTTCATCGCACCTTCGTTCGGCTGCACGACTGAACCGTATATCAGCTGCTTTGGCGCGGCACTCTCGCGCTTCCGCTCCATGGGTTACGGTATCGTTTTAGGAACGAATTGTTACGCGGATGACGGCATCGGCAAGAGCAGCACGCCTGAGAAGTGCGGCGCGGAGATCAATTCGTTTTTTGCCGACGGTGTTGACGGAGACGTGCGGGCAATCATTTCGTGCGGCGGTGGTGAGACGATGTGCGAGGATCTGCCATTTGTTGATTTTGACGCCATCCGCAGCGCTGTGCCGAGGTGGTTCATGGGGTATTCGGACAACACGAATCTTACGTTTACGCTCCCTGTTTTGTGTGATATTGCCGCGGTCTACGGCCCGAATGCGCCTGCGTTCGGCGCGAGCGTGCTTCATGATTCGCTTGCCGATGCGCTTGCTTTGCTGCGCGGCGACAAGCTTTCGTTCGAGAGCTACCCGTCGTGGGAGCGTGAGAGTCTGAAGAGCCCCGAGAATCCGTTTGCACCGTATAATTTGACCGAGGCGAATGCGATCCGTACCGTTCGGGCGTGCGGCGTTGACGGGCCTGTCAATTTTTCGGGCAGGCTGATCGGGGGCTGTCTTGATTGCCTTGTTAATCTTGCGGGTACGCCGTGGGATCGTACGGCGGAGTTTGCGGTCAATTACACTTCTGACGGTGTCGTCTGGTTTTTTGAGTCGTGTGATCTGACGACAATGGGTGTCCGCCGGGCGCTTTGGCAGCTTAAGCATAACGGCTGGTTCCGCAACGTGGCGGGGTTTATCGTCGGGCGTCCGTGGCGGTTCGATGACCGGTTCGACTCTGATGGCCCTCAGGAGGCTGTTTTAAGCGTTCTTGGCGGGTATGGCGTACCGATCATCCTTGATGCCGATCTGGGCCATCTGCCGCCCGCTATGCCCTTTATTTCGGGTGCGTGCGCGGAGGTGTCCGCCGAAGCAGGACATATGAGCATCAGGTATCACCTGAGCTGACGCCCGCGGGACAGGGGACAGGTGTGTGTCCCGGGACGGCGGATCGGCCATTGTACGCACGGATTTACCGCTTTTTTACGAGCTTTTAGCAATTTATTGCGTTTTGTGACACGGACAATGCGCCGGACAGTTTCCGCAGTTTCCCGTGCAGCTTCCGCACGAGCATTTGCCACGCTTCTTGTCCCTGACGATCACAACCACTGCCGCCGTTACCACTGCAGCCAGCACGACCAGCA
>JAGADO010000092.1 GCA_017613535.1 Clostridia bacterium
CATGAATATGGATCATATTCAAGAAATGAACATTGAATCAGATGATCGACCGGCCGTTTAAGCCGATGTTCACCGAGTGGCAAAACAGAATTTGCGAAAAACTATTGACACAACCTAAACAGGATGTTGTATAATAATTGTGCCGGAGATCGATCGAATGCCATAAGCATAAAGGGGGACACGCGCATGTCACTGCACACTAAAAGCAGAAAATGGAGAAGCAGACTTAACCGCGGGCTGATCGCACTGGCCGTGTTCGTACTGCTGTGCGCGGTATTCGTTGCCGCCGCCGGAGCATACGTTAAGCGGATGCCTGCGAAGATCATTGCCCTGGCCGATGAATATAATAAAACACTTGACCCCGCCGAAGGGATACCGCCGAGGATATATCAGTACGCCGAGATCGAGCAGTGGGATAATCTGACTCGCGCGACGGTGCGGGTGTTCGGTAAACTGGAGAGCGGCATTAAAGATCTTCCTTTCAGTGAATCACTATATTACGATCTGTATGATCAGTTTGTTATCGAGTTCAAAGGCGGAAAGTGGCACGTGGTGAGCGCTGCGTACAGTTTTCAGGGACGGCGCGACCTGTACGACGAATATATGAAGAAACGGGGGCTCGGCACATGAACGGCGAAAAGATCCTTGAAGTGCGCGGCCTCACTAAAAAATTCGGCAAAAGATGCGCGGTAAATGACGTGTCTTTTGACGTTTACGAGGGCGAAGTGTTCGGATTTCTGGGTCCCAACGGCGCCGGAAAGACCACGACGATAAAAATGATTTTGGGCTTCCTGTTCCCGGACGCGGGCGAGATCACGATCTGCGGCTGCGACCTGCGTACCCGGTTCGAGGAAGCGATGGCAAACGTCGGAGGCATCGTTGAAAACCCGGATATGTTCAGAGACTTCAGCGGGCTGGATAATCTTAAGATGTACGCGGCGCTGCACGGCGGGATCACGCGGGAGCGGATCGACGAGGTCGTACGCACGGTAGGCCTTGAGAACCGGATACGGGACAAGGTACGCAAATATTCGCTCGGAATGAAGCAGCGTTTAGGCGTCGCCCAGAGCATACTTCACAGACCTAAACTGCTGATCCTGGACGAACCCACGAACGGCCTTGACCCGAGCGGCATACGCGAACTTCGGTTATTACTTCGTAAGATGGCCGAGCAGGAAAAAGTCGCGGTATTCGTATCGAGCCATCTTCTGGCGGAAATGGATATGATGTGCGACCGCGTGTGCATAATCGACGGCGGCGTGATAAAGGGCGAGATGACCGTTGAAGAGCTGCGGTACGCGGGTGGCAGCGAGCGGGAGTTCGTGTACACCGTTACCGACGCGGCTTTAGCGGAGAAAGTATTCGCGGAGCTGGGGCTCGAGGCCGCTTTCGCGAACAATTCTCCGGTTTCGACTCAGGCTGACGGCGGTGCGAAAATTGCGGTTCGGATGGACAGGGCAAGGCTGGCGGAGGTCAATGCGGCGCTCATTTCCGGCGGTGTCAATATTCTCACGGTCTCGGAGCGCGCCCATTCGCTCGAGGAAGTATTCATGTCACTTACGGGAGGAGGCGGCAGCATTGAATAAGCTGATTGCTCTCTACAAAAATGAGATGAAGCGCGTGTTCGGGCGGCCGACAATGTGGATCGGTCTCGGGCTGGCATTCGCATTGACCCTGGCGTTTAGTTTCGTTGTCCGTGATAACATCGTTGGCAGGCGTGTTTTGACTCCGGTCGGCGACCAGGCTGTCAGGGAACTGGAAGAACGGAAAGCGGGCTCGCTTAATCAAATCGATCGTAATACGGGATATCTGGCTGAAGCCGAGCAGGTTCTGTCAGACCGACGGGCAGAATATGAAGCCGCCGCTATAGCGGTCAATGCCGACAGAACGGACGAAAACAAATTGGCGTTTAAAAACGCGGAAGAAGCATATATCAATTCGCTGGGCGGCAATTGTGACTGGCTGTGCAAGTTGTTGCGTTCAAAAATCAATTTAAGGATAACTGAGATCAGACTTGAATACCTGATCGTTAGAGAAGACTACCGCGTGTTGCCGCTTGAGGCGATCAGGGAAGAGGTTGAGCGTAAATATCCGGATTATCGCCGCGAAACCTCGCTGGACGCCGCGCTGAACAGGTATGAGATGCTGAAAACAGATTTCGACCGGATCGAGCAAGAATATTATGAAAAAATCGACAGTTACAGATCTGCGATCGAAAACGCCGATTTTGACTTTTTTATAAGAGAATTAAAGACGCTTGCCGAGCAGAAAGAGGATTCGTTCGCGAGGACCGCTGAAATCGAAGCGTACGACTTGATTTTACGCGGCGGGACTGACGGCGTCGGGCCGGAGAGCGGAAGAGAAGCGGTGCGGATGGCGAATTATTACGTTAGTGCCAGAAGTGATCAGTTGGACAGACTTGAGTACGACAGAACGATTGAATCAGTAAGCACTTACGAGCTCGGGATCCAGGTCAATCTTCTCGCTGCGGATCTGCAGAACCGGATCAGCATTGACCGTGCGGAGCGCACGCTTAAACTGGATGAGCGTCTTTGGCCATACATTGACGGTACCGACCCGAACCTCGTGATCAACCAGTCGCTCGCTTTCGGCGGGATGGTCGCGGTGCTGCTGACGGTCGTAATAATTGCCGCCGGTTCGATCGCGGGCCCGGTAAAAGACGGATCGATAAAGTCGCTGATAATCGCACCCGTCAGACGCGGCAAGATCTTCTGGTCAAAAGTATTGATGCTGCTTACCGTCACGCTGCTGCTTTCGCTGGCTGCGGCGATCTTCGCGCTCATAGCGGGCTCGGCGGTGACCGGAGTGTGGGATCACGGCCGCGTGCTATACAATTCGGGCGATTCTCCCCGGATCATGCCTTACTGGCTGACAACGCTTTTCTCGACGCTGATCGACGCGGTCGGCATTTTCTTCTTCGCGGTGCTCGCGCTGCTGCTCTCATCGCTGACCCGCAACGCGCTTATTTCCGCTATCCTGCCCACTGGGTATTTTATCGTGAATCTGGTCATGGGCGTTGCCTCCGGAGATACGTTCGGACGGTTCACACGCGCCGTGCTTCCGATGCGGAATCTGAGCAATCTCTGGTTCTGCCGAGAGGTATCGTCAATGCTGAACATCAACGCTATGTTCGAGACGAGCAGCAATTACATGGTCAAATATATCATGCATCCGTTCAGCTGCCTCTATTCGGCGATCTACGTGACTGTCCTTATCGGGGTGCTGCTGTGGGCGGTAAGAGATTCTTTCTGCAGGCGGGATCTGACGTAAGGGCTCGCGGAGTGGCTTGGACCGGTATGGAAAAGTATTAGTGGGTAATGTGCTAAAAATGCATGGCAAGGAGTAGAAATGCCAGGCAACAATAGCAAATACACACAAGAGATACGAGAGCAGACCAAAGCCATTTTGTGTAACCCCTTGATTTTATATCGGCATACCGATATAATATTAAAGAAGGGGGATGTACGCAATGATTATAGAAAAACTACTTGAAAGGAACAAAATGACAAAATACCGGCTTGCATTGCAGGCAGGTATTCCTCATGCAACGCTTAATGACATTTGCAGCGGTAAGACAAGGCTTGAGAAGTGTTCAGCAGAAACTGTGTATAAACTTGCAAAAGCGCTTGGCGTGTCAATGGAACTCCTGACGGAAGGCGGCATCCTTCAGGCAGAACGCGAGCGAGCTTTTGAATACGGATTGCCCGATTATTTACAGCATGATCTCGATGCCTATAAAGAGGGGCTGAAATCGCATAGCGGTCTGATCGACTGCCTGTGGGGGGAACTCTACGGAAGCATAAACATGGCAGAGATAAGTGACGGTGTAATAACAGCAGAACATGCAAACTATCTGCGTAAGAAATATCTTTACGGAGCGGGAATATGATTGATTTTACAAATTGCAGGGTAATTCCCGGCAGGGCCTACAACGGGGCTAACGGCAGTAAAATTGCTGTTGAATACGATGGCGGGATTTATATGCTGAAGTTTCCGCCCTCTGCCGAGGGAAAGCCGATCGAACTTTCCTATACGAACAGCTGTATCAGCGAGCATATCGCCAGCAGCATCTTCAATATGCTGGGGATACGGGCACAGGAAACCATACTTGGCACTTTTACTGTCAGGGGAAAGAAAAAGACTGTCTGTGCCTGCATGGATTTCACATCCGGAGGAAAGAGATTGTTCGACTTCTGCTCGATCAAGAACACTGTTCTTGACTCTGAAAGCAACGGAAGCGGAACAGAATTGTACGACATAATGGATGCCATTGACAAGCAGCAGTACATCTCCCCGAGGGTTTTGCGAGAGCACTTCTGGAATATGTTTATTGCGGACGCTCTACTCGGTAACTTTGACAGACACAACGGTAACTGGGGTTTTCTCTATGATGACGCCGAAGAAAAGGCGGAAATTGCTCCTGTATTTGACTGTGGAAGCTGTCTGCTTCCTCAGGCTGATGACAATGTAATGCGAAGGGTTCTCGCGAATGAAGATGAGCTTAACGCAAGAGTTTTTCAGTTTCCGACATCTGCAATTAAACTGAATGGCAGAAAAATCAACTACTATGACTTTTTGACTAAAGCGGGCAATGAGGACGCAAACCAAGCCCTAAAGCGAATCGCTCCAAGAATCAATATGGAGCAAATCGAGGATTTTATTGACCATGTCCCGGGCATTACCAACCTGCAAAAGATGTTTTACAAGTCATATGTGCGGGCAAGGCACGAATTGATTATTTGCCAGGTAAGACTATTATGAAAAGAAAGATAATCGTTGTTGCCGTCGCGGCCGTGCTTTCGGTGAGCGGCAGATTCGGAGGGATAATATGGGCCTGGTTTCTAATATGTATCAGAAAAATTTCCTGAAGCGGTACGATAAGGACGAGGCGATTCCGTATTATTGTGCGGAGGACTTTCCGGGGCTTATATGCACGCAGGGGGCGTTTCAGAACTCACAGAACGTGCTGATCCGGCACTTTACGTACAATTATGCGGAATACGACGAAAACAAACTGATCCTTTTTTGCCCGGGCATGGGACCGGGGCACACCGCGTATCTGGCGGAAATAGAAACGCTTTGCCGCGCAGGGTACCGCGTGCTGACGCTCGATTACACGGGATGCGGGACTTCG
>JAGADO010000093.1 GCA_017613535.1 Clostridia bacterium
CGAAGATATCTCGTGCGGCGGATTCAACGGCTATCAGGCATCGCGCATATCAGCATGGAAGGCAAATCTGTGCGGCAGCTACGGTTTCACGTATGGCGTTACGGGCGTGTGGGCAAACAATTATTCTACCGAGGGCAATACCGGCTGGCTCGGTACATACAGCTATGAACCGTGGTATATGGGTATCGATAAGCCCGGCTCGTACGAGATGAAATATATGGCGGACTTTTTCAGATACGCTGACTTCAGCCGGCTCGTCCCGCGCTTCAGCGATACGGCGTTCTCTGATCTCACGGATGAGAAAAAGGCAGTTGCTTCTTCCGATAATTCCGATACGTACATCGCCTACTTCTACAATCGCGATCTTACCACCGGCGAATTGCGCGGGCTTAATAAAAAAGCAACATATTCAGCCAAATGGTATAACCCTCTTACAGGCTGCTTCGTCGAAATATCCGGAAGCATTAAAGCGCCGAAAGGCACGTATGTGATACCTCAAAAACCAACTGCCGGAGACTGGGCGCTGCTTGTTACGAGCCGCACGGACCTTGGCCCGTATGTCACCGAAAAAGCGTACACCGACAGCCTGATCGTTCCTGAGGACAGCCAGGGCAAAGCGATCAGTTATGCCAACAATGAGAACCGCAATATTCTAAGAGGTGCTTCCGCGACTGCTTCCAGCATCAGTTCGGAAAACAGCAATGCTTCGAAGTCGATCGACGGAGATCCCGACACCTGGTGGTGCGCCTCGAATAATTCGGTGCCTCAGACTCTTACGTACGAGCTTAAAGAGGAAGCATCTTTTAACACTTTCGTTATGCAGATGTATCCGGGAACTTCCGGTGTAAGCTACACGCTTGAGTGTTCAAATGACGGACAGCGCTGGAAGAAGATCTATATTGCCGATGACGAGCCAGCAAATTCGTACGGCAACGTATCTTTGTTCTCGTTTGATCTCGGGACGGAGCAGACGTGCAGATTTATAAGGATCACGTTCAATAAAGTCACGGGCAACTGGGCAGCAGTCATTGACGCAGCGGCGTACGTGGCTCATATTTCGGATACGCTTCCCGTGTATGAAGGAAAGTCCGTTGTCCCCTCCTCTGTAAAATGCACCGGAAGCTACATTTATTCGTCGGGCGGCAAGGCGCGCGATACCGTCTATGCGCTGTTTGACGGAAAGGACGAGACGCGCTGGTCTCCGTATGCTCCGATCGGCAGCCAGACGATACTGATGGATCTGGGAGACGTGAACCACCTGTACGGGATCAATATAAAAGCCGGTAAAAAGGCGCTTATTCCGAATTACCGCATCGAAGGCTCGAAAGACGGAAAGGTCTGGACGATCATTGCCGATGCTACTCTGCGGGATAAGAATATCGTTTATACCGGTGATGACAGGATCGTTACCGAAGCGCTTTCAGGTAATTACAGATACGTCAAACTGCTCTGGCTGAATCTCGGCAGCAACAATGCGGATAAATCGATCGCGGGGATCGAATTGTTCACGTGTGAAGCCACTCCGGAAGAGACTGAAAAACCCGGAGGAAACAGCAGCGCGGGCAGTAATCGGAACAATGCCAAAGCGGTCGTTATACCGATCATAGCAGCTCTGGCCGCGGGCGGGGCCGCTGCTGTAGCTGCAGTGACCGTCAGGAAAAAACGCAGAAAAGAATAGTTCCTTTTACTGAATAAGTGATCAAAAGGCTTTGCTGACAGACATTGCCGCAGTTCCGGCAGTAAAACTGATCGAGACCGAATATCCTTCACTGTTTTCTGCGGTGTAGGCGAATATTGTCATGCCCATGATGTTCTCATCCTGTACTTCGGCGGAGCGCGTAAAGCCGGATGCCTTCACTTTTTCGACATATGCCTTGATCTGGTCGATCGTCACTCCTGTGAAAACGACGTCGAACGATCCGTCTTCATCTGTAGCGGCGAGGATCGAAAAATCGGGTTTCGGGAGCTGTCTCGTATACTCATTGTCCGGCCATTTGCCGCCGAACTGAGCACCATCATCCGAGGGAGACACGTCGGAAGGATCGGGAGGGTTAAGAGAATTGCCCCCGTTCACATAAACGTTCGTATCCGTGCCGTCATTGCGCGAAAGCGGAGGATCATTGCCCTCTCCCCCGAAATTGAACCTAAAATCGCAGGCGGACAGCGCTAACGCAAGCACGAGCGTGAAAACTGATATTAAAACGATTCTTTTTTTCATACTTTTCTCACTCCATCATATCAACGACGAGCGTTAATTCAAGGTAAGACCGCGGGTCAATACGCGGGTATTCACCGTCGTCTGTGTTCGTCGTTTCGGTCCTCTGCCCGTTCCTGTCAACGACCACGGTATGGTCCTGCTGATAAGCGGTTCCCGTCTCTGAATCGGTGATCTCGGTCCATGTCAGCGTCTCGGTCGCGCCTTCATTTTTCTTCTCGATCACACTCACAAAATCGTGGACAGTCTTACTGTACTTTATCTCAAGCGCCATAGTGTTGAGCTTCAGTTCAAATACTCCGCCGAGCGAATCAGAAAGCGTCACGTAAACATTCTTTCCTTCGAGCGTCGTTTTGTTCTCCGAAGTGCGGTTAACAGTCTGCGAAACAGGCTTCCACATCATATCGTTCGACATATGCGGCGCCGTTTCCTTCAGCCTGTCGTTAAGACTTTCGGCAAGGTATTTGTGGAAGTTTTTATCGTAATCTTCGAGCGACAGGTCAATATCGATCTTGAAGTCTCCCTGATACGTTCCGACAGGGTCGTCGTAATTGTTGTCCTTCTTAGTCAGCACGATATCCGACGTATAGAAATACGGTACGCTGATCTTCGGAGAGCCGCGGTATAACTGCTCTTCTATCACCTGGTCCTGGATCCGTATCGTCCAGGCGGTCTTCTGGCGTGTTTTCTCCTTTATCATCGTGTTAAGGCGCGAACTGAATTCGCGGAAACGCGCTCTGGCGTTCGAAAGCTCGACAATATTTTTATACTTCTCCTGATCGAGTTTGTATTGTTCGACCGTGATTTTCACGCCGTTGATAATAAGCCCCTGGCCAAAACCTTTCAGATCAGTAGGAACAGGCGAAAGACTTGACGCTTCCGGGAACTTACCGCTTTTGATCATGTCAACGACAACAGAAACAACGTCCGTATCGCCGTAAGTCGGCAATTTCCCGCCAAGTATATCCGCTACTTTATCCATGCTTATGAGCGAAAGCCAGTTCTTTATGATCCGGTCCTGATCCGCCTCGCTGAAAGTGAGTTTCCCCTGAAGCTCCGCGATCTTAAGCTTATCATCGACTGCGTTCTCGGGGCTCTTGTACCCTGCCTCGGATGCGGCCTGCTTTATAACACCGAGGATATCTTCATCAGACAGCTTGCCTTCTAAAGAGCACGTGCCTGTGAGTTTCACCGTTTTCTGCTGCGCGACCGAAATAAGCAGTTCGACAGGATAAGAATCCCTGCCCTTAGGGTTAGGCATCGTTGTCGGGCGCAGGTGGAACAGCCATGACTGCTCCTGGAGTGACATTGCGTCCGCCGGAACGGTCAATGACGGGAACATGCATACGAGCATTATAAGTGTTAGCGCAAGCGCAGTTATTTTTAAAAACCGTTTCATGGCTCAGCCTCCGATCTGCGCGTACAGCGCGTTTATGCTGTTTAGCAGTTCTCCGTCCGCTCCGGCTTTGGCAGTATCCAGATACGTTTTTGCTGCTACATTATCGCCGGATGAGTACGCGAACATTGCCGCGATGTAATTTATCGAAGCGTCTTCAGGCGCCAGAAACAGCCCTTCGTTCAGTATCTCGACGGCAAGTCCGACGTTGCCCGCGCTTAGTTCGTATGCTGCGGCATTTCCGTAAAGAGAAGGCGTCATAGGGTCGGTGAGAAGGGCGTTTAGCATGCACTGTGCAGCCTCCGCGGCGTTTGCTTCCCTTTCGTTTGCCATAGCCAGGTGGTATGCGGACAGAAACTCAGCTCCCGTAGGTTCCGCGAGCAGCGCGGTGCGGGGAGTGTACTGTCTGTATATCTTACTTTCAAGTTCGGCTGCCTCCGCCTTGATCGAATAGAGTTTTTCGATGGAAAGGTTGCGAAGGTAGTAGAAATCCCTGTCTTTGTTCAGCGGATTATATCCCGCCATTTCAAAATATTTGTTCGCGTTTGTTTTATCGCCGCGGAACTTGTAAATAAGGCCTTCGAAATAGAACGGTGCGCTGCTTCCGGGTCCTGCCGCGACGATCTCATTCCACGTCTTATAAGGCGCGTCTCCGATCACTTCGGCGAGATTCGCACCCTCTCCCCTGAGCCAGAGGACGTAGTCAATGCACAGCCGCAGCGACGATATTTCCGCCTGGGCAATTCCGTACATATATTCGCTCCGGAACGTGAGACCGACGTCGTACTGCATTGCCGCAGTTTCGGCGAGCTCGCTCACTTCGCTTATCAGTTTTTCGTGCGCATTGACGTCCTTCGCGGTATTGTTCCCGCCTCCGAACAGTCCGCACGAGCACATCGCAAGCATCAGCGATGCCGCAAGGGCTATCGTCAGCCATGTAAGCAGTTTATTCCTCTTCACTTTTTTCACCGTCATCTTTCTTTTTCCTGATCGCATTTATGATCGGCTTGATGTAGCACATCGTCACGGCAAAAATACCCGTTGCCGCCAGGTGCACGAAATATACGAACCAGCCGTGGTCCTTGTTGAGGAACGGCAGCCCCTCTTTCGGCGGATCGACAACGTACATGAAATTCACGCGGCTTACGTAGCTCACGATCTTCTCCCCGCCTTCCTGCGTGTACTCGACAACGTCATATATCATACTGTTGATGTAGATCGCCAGGAATCCCATGAACGCCAGCATTTTCAGCGCCGTTGTGTAGTCCTTCACCGTCCATCCTATCTCGCGGCTCTTCAGCAGAAGGCAGATCGCGTACGCAACGATCACGGTATGATACGTGAAATACTGGAACGTGATCAAAGGAGCGTTGAGCGAAGACGACGTCGGAATGAGTATGGCGGCAAATCCGCCCACAAGGCACGTCGGCAGCATGAACGCCATCAGCGCGCGATGCAGCTTTTCGCTCTTCGTGAAGTTCAGGAGGGCAATAAAAATCAGCTGTACCGAGCACAGGTGGAACGGCAGGTCGGTCTTGGGCAGGTATCCTCCGTAGATCTTTTCGTTGTCAAGGATGTAGTAAAATACCTTTATGGTCTCTGATACGATGCCTACGTACATGAGCAGCCTGAACCATTTCTTCAGGCTGAGTTTGCGCAGGAACACGCACATGAGCGTGCAGACCGCGGCGCATGCAACTATCAGCAGGATGTGCTTGGTACTGAACATGAACTATTACCTCCCGTCACCGCTGAACAGATACTTTTCGATCCAGTCTATTGACACCGTGCCGTGCCACTTATGCGGACCTTCGAATATATCGTGGTAAAGAAGATCCTCCTTGCCCGCAAGCCTGTACGCCCTGCGCATGCTTTCCACGAAAGGAATGACGTTGCCGAGCTTTCCGCTTCCGTTAAGCGGATCCTCCGTTCCCGTCTCGATCACGAACGGTCTGGGCGCGATGAGCGATCCGATGTCGTCAACGTCGAAGTTCTCCCACATGTGCGGTATATAGTTACACGAGCAGTTGTATAGTTCGAGCAGCGCCTGCCTGAATCCGTAGAAGTACCCGCTGGATGCGGCGTATTTTATCCTTTCGTCCATCGCCGTGAAATACAGCGTAAGCATTCCTCCGCCCGAAAGGCCGATGCACCCTATCCTGTCCGGATCCGCGTCGTCAAGCGTCTGTATATAGTCGGTCAGTCGCATCAGATCCCAGACCCACATTCCGGTCACGCACATTCCGAGAGGACGCGCCATGAAGTTAAGATAATAGCAGGAACTGGAGAGTCTGGCTCCGGCGTCATCTCTCTGGTAGTCGATCTCCCTGCGCTCGCCGAAACCGCGCGAATCGGGGCAGAAAACTATTGCCCCCTTCCTGACCGCGGCAACGCCGTATGCGTAGCTGTGTTTTCTGATCGAATCATCAAGCTCCGGGAAAAAGCCGTTGCCCGCGACCGCTTCTTTTCCGCAGCTGCCGTGGCCGTGCGGGGCGATCACTACCGGCCTCTTCTCGCCTTTTCCGATCCCGTCCGGGACAAGCCTGTAGAACGGCATCACGACGTCCGGCTCGGTGTAGATCGTCCATTTTTCACGCGTGTAGCCATCCATTTTTTCGGTGCTGATGAGTTCCGGCCGCGGGTCGGTGCGGCGCATTTTATCGAATCCGAGGAGTTCCGTAAGCTTCGCTCTCGCTATATGCTTCCAAGCTTCGAACTCCTCCAAAGTCGCTGCATCTATGTGCATTGCCGGCGTCCTGCCTGCCATGATCCTCGAAAAATGCGGCAAACAATCGTAATACTTACTCATTTTGAATCTCCTGTCTCCGTCTGGCGGAATATTGACGTACCGGCAGCAGACCTTGCCCGCCTGCTGTTACCCGTTCCCGTTATCAATCGTATCTTCCGACGCGTTTTACTTCGTCGATTATCGCTTTCATATTTTCGAACGAGACGCTGTTCGGTATCGAATGATCCGACGCGAAAATATATCCTCCGTTCTCTTTAAGGACAGGCACGGTCGAGCGGATGCTTTCGATTATCTCGTCTTTTCTGTCCCACAGCACGGCGTTTATGCCACCGTGAAGCGTCAGTTTATCTCCGTACTTCTGTTTGAGTTCGATCGGTTTCATACCGGCTTTAACTTCAAGCGGATTGAGCGCGTCAATGCCAATATCGATCAGGTCATCGACTCTGTCCATCACGTCTCCGCACGAGTGCAGCCGGACAACGCATCCGTGTTCGTGTGCCCAGTCTACCGCCCTCTTATGGTACGGTTTTAACATCTCACGGTACATTTCATTCGAGAAGAACAACGTGTTTTTATATCCCATATCGTCCGGCCACGTAACGCAGTCGAAATGATATCCTGCGTCCCAGATCCTGTCGAACAGCGCTATGTCAAGGCTCAGGAATGTGTCAAACATATCCATTACCCATTCCGGTTCTTCGTACATGGCGATCAGCAGCGTTTCCGTACCCACCATGTGCGAATGCGTGACATCAAAGCCGAACCAGAAATTACCCGTTATCCACCTGTTCTCGGCGATCCACCTGTCGTAATTGTTTTTGAGATAGTTCCAATCTATGCGGTCCTCGCTGAACTTCATCCTTGCCTTCGCTTCTTCCCACGCTTCCGGCGTAGTGATCGTATATTTCAGATGCTCCGGAGTGGAATCTTCGAGCTTGAAGCTTTTCTGCGTGACTCCCCATTCTGTCGTATAGATAAGATATCTGTCGTTCTCTTCAAGCACGGTGTACGGATACCGGGGCGAATTATTCACCCAGATCTCAGCGGTCTTATCGAGGCCGAAATAGTCTACCCAATCGACACCTTCCGGCATTCCTTCCCTGTACCAGCGGCGGATCGTTCCCGCCCACGGGACGTCCATGATCGGAACACGGTCAGCCTCTTTATGCTGATACATACGCATTATTCTCTCTTTTGACGTCATTGTTTCCATATCCAAACCTCCAGACACATCATCTGAATAGCACGTACTTTCCGGTTCAAATACTATACTAATTCGCCTTTTGAGTCAAGCAAAAAGAGGCATTTTATGTTAATTCGCGAATAATTGACGCGCAGGAATCAAAACTGTATAATGATGCCGAACTACAATGGACCAGGAGGGCGCTATGAAACGTAAATTGACCGATATAAAATCTGAAAGCAGATGCAGTGCATGCCTTTGCCGATATAAAATGATAATATGCCTGATCGTATGCGCATTGTCAGTCAGCGCCGTGCTGCCTGTCACGTCGTATGCGGATACGGCGCCGAAGCCGTCCGTTCACGTCACGTTTGAGAATCTGGGCGATTCGCGCTGCTACGCCACCCTGCTGTCGGAAAAACCGTCGACCGGCCCATACTCGGTCCTTGACAGCGAAAATGATTCGAATTCAGATTACATCACGAAGTATTATGAAAGCGCCGGAATTCCCGAAGATGTCTGGCGAAAGTTTACAGATTTTAAAGATTCTGACGGTTTTTATTTCCTCCAGCTTGCGATCTGGTCGGTAAGTAATACGAAAGAACTCGCATGGACGTATTACCCGCCTAACGTTTTTAAGATACTTTTATATTTCCCCGAAACCGGAAAATTCGTTGAAAGCAATAAATATGAGAGGTACGCTTTCGATTCGTATTATACGGTAGACGTAAATGAGCTGGCCAAATCGGGAACGATCAGCGCCATCAGGTCGTACAAGTGGGGCAAGGAGATTCTGAACCTTTCTGCCCGCATTCTGATAACGATCGCGATCGAGCTCTGCATCGCTCTGCTGTTCGGATTCCGCGGTAAAAAAGCGTTTCTGCTTCTGGCGCTCGTCAATGCAGTCACGCAGATCGCTCTTAACGTGCTGCTTAACGTTATAGTTTTCAAGTCCGGTCCGGCGGCCTTTATTTTCTGGTTCATTCTGCTCGAACTCGCGATAACAGCCCTCGAAGCCGCGATCTACGCGACCGTACTCAGAAAAGTTACGGAAAGCTCAAAACCGGTCTGGTACTTCATCGTCTACGCTATTGCCGCGAATGCCGCGTCATTCTTTGCCGGTCTGCTTATAGCGCATTTTGTACCGGGGTTGTTCTGAGAAGGAGAAAGTGCCGTGACGGACGATCAGCTGTATCAGAATTATCTGGCGGGAGATCAGGCATCGGGAGACGAGCTGATGCTGCGTTACGGCGACGCGCTTACGTCGTACCTCGACGCTTTCCTCCACAATGCGCAGGATGCCGAAGATCTGATGATCGACTGTTTTACCGTGCTGCTGGTCGATAAGCCGAAGATCGCAGAGGGACATTTCAGGGCCTACCTTTTCAAGATGGCGAGGAACAAAGCGAATCATCTCTGGAAAGTCAGGTTCAGGCGGCAGGAATTCAGTATCGATGAGACTCTGAGCGAAACGCTTGTCGATCAGAAGGCCTCTCCGGAGGACAATGTAATCAAGAGCGAGCGCAGTGTTATCCTGGATCGGTGCCTTAACCGCATCGCTCCGCAATACCGCGAAGCTCTGTGGCTGGTTTATATGATGGACCTTAGTTACGCCGGTGCGTCGAAAGTGCTCGGCTGCGGCGTTAAGCGGGTCGAAAATTTATTGAACAACGGGAAAGCGCGGCTCCGGCAGGAACTTGAAAAGGAGAATATCACACATGATGATATCTGAGAAACGCATCGAAGAACTTCACAGCCGTATGGCGGCGCTCAGGCAAGAAAAAAGCCGCAGGAAATACATAATACATTGTTCAGCGATATGTGTTGCCGGCCTGCTGATCACGGTCGGGATCGCGCTGCTTATTGCCGCCTCACCGGTGCAGGGCACGTCTTCAGAGCCTGGCGTGATTTCTGCGAGTATTTTCGCGTCCCACTCGGCGCTGGGGTACGTCTTCGTGGCGCTTCTGGCTTTCTGTCTAGGTGCCCTCGTCACCATTCTCTGCTCCAGGATCAGGAAGCATAAAGAGGAAAAGAGCGATGATAGAAAGAATTGAAAATGCAATTCAGATCACTGTACTGCTTATCTGCGCAGGAATATCCATATTCAAGACCGCTAAATACCGGAGCAGGACATGGACGAACGCATTTTTCTTTTTCGGAAGTCTGGCGCTTGGTGACATTTACTGGTTCGTATGTCTGATCTTTTACGGTAAAACGCCGCAGATCTCCGTGGTATCCGATCTTAGCTGGTACGCATCGTATATATTCCTTTACCTCATACTTACGCGTACCGCCCCGCCTGAAGAGACCGGGAAGGCCGGTTTTCTGCCGTGGCTCGGACCCGTCTTCACCGTGTCGATGGCGCTTTTTTTCATGACGTACGGCGAGATATTGGGAAACATTATCTGTGCCTCACTTATGGGGCTGTTATTGTTCTCTTCGATCCGAAGGTTAAAAGACCATAAGCGGTGCAGAAAAGAACTTTTCCTTGCCGTTATGATATTTATTTTCTGTATGATCGAATACGGTCTTTGGCTCAGTTCATGCTTCTGGAGTTCAGATACGCTGGCAAATCCGTATTACTGGTTCGATTTCCTGCTGACCGTATGCTTTGTCATTTTAGTGCCGGCAATTAAAAAGGCGGTGGAGCTATGAATTATATCGAAAACACATATATATGCCTCGCAGCTCCCCTTCTGCTGACGATCCTGTGCCTGCGCCGCGAAGGCCGCAGATCATTGATCTTCGTGCTTGCCGGAATGACCGCCTGCCTGCTTTCGGCGTATGTCAGTACATATCTCACAGGCATTATGGGCATTGACCTGGCCGCGGCTTCGTACGAGATCTCCCCCGTAGTCGAAGAGGTCATGAAGTCGCTCCCGATCCTGTTCTTCCTGCTCGTTTTCGAACCGGATAAAAAAGTTGCCATCGGCTGTTCACTGATGATAGCGGTCGGTTTTGCTACTTTTGAAAACGTCTGTTTCCTCACGTCTTACGGAACGTCGGAACTTTTGAACCTGGTGATCCGCGGGTTCGGAACAGGAGCTATGCACGTTGTCTGCGGTATGATAATCGCGCTCGGGCTGTTCTTCCTGTGGGATCAGGTATGGCTGCGGGTCGTCGGAGTGTTTGCCCTTCTGTGCTTCGTTATTACATTCCACGCAATTTTCAATATATTCGTTAACCAGAGCGGCATCGTGTTCTGGATCGGCAGCGTGATCCCTCTTACTGCGGTATTCGTTTATCTGCTGTTTTTCAGGAGAAAAGTCAGGCTGTCTTAAGGCAATGGCTTTTTCGGACGATCGGGACTGTTTTATTTTTCTATCCAGACAGGGTTTGAAAATGCGAACCCGCCTTCCAGACTCTCATCGCCAAACAGCGACTTTACCGAGTGCACTTCGACGCGGTAGAATTCACCGTCGGATACGCTGATCTGTTCGCTGTGCTCGAACAACCTGAGCCCTTTGCTTCCGTCGGGATCATCGTACAGGACCGTGACGCTTCCGGACCTGTATGCGTTGTCAACGTTATCTTCTATTTTATAGCGGTACAGCACGACTTTCGTTATGGGAGACTGCTGATCGGCGGCAACGATCTTCAGATCAGCCTTTCCGTTTCCCGTCAGCTTATACGTTTGCCCGCAGCCTGCCCCGCCTATCGAAAATCGCAGTTCCGGACCGTTGGTGCCGTAAAACGTGCCGTTTCTAAGCGTGCAAATGATATTGTCCTCTTCCAGCGCGTCGAGCAGAAGCGCGTTGGCCGCCGTACCGACAGTATCTTTATCGTGCCCGTCCGTGTCGCAGATCCCGACGTAATGCTGCTCACCCTTCAGATTATACCGGTCCCAAAACTCAAACGCATCGTCTGTGAACTGCCTGTCATCGTCACGCTTTCGCGACAAAGCGTTATATACCTCGATACCCGTAAAGCCTGTATAGCAATTCACCTTTTCCGGATCGTGACCGAAGCCAGGCCAGGTCCACTGATCATTGTTTGTATAGAACGGGTGCGCAATAAAGCACAAACCGTCTTCGCCGGTGACGGTGTCAATGATCTCCTGCCACCCTGCGGCATCCGGACGTATTGCCGCCATTATCTCCCACATAGTTCCGGTGTAACCTGCCGGATGCCTGTATTTCGTATTAAACTCGAGCATATGGCCCCGGTACGTAGTGATCTCGCTGCCTACAAGCGGCAGGAATCCTTCGAGCTTGCGCGCGCCTGTTTTTGCGAAAGAATTGCGGCTCACATCGAAGTTGTGGTCGGTCATATATATCCAGGCGTGGCCCTTGTTATACACCGAAAGGAAATTTGACCTGTACGAATCGTTTCCGTCCGAGAGCGTACTGTGCGTATGCGCATCACCCGTATAATAACCTCTCCCCGATACTGAAAGGCGGAGCGGCGTTTCCGAGAGAACGGCCCTGTTTTCTGATAACAGCATGACTTTGCACAGTCCGCTGCCTCCTTCGGAAAGCCCTAGCGCGAAGCTGAATTCCGCTTGTCCGCCCGCTTCAACGGGTATATACAGCGTATCGCTGCCTTCATTCCGTGTCATGATCAAAGGGCGCTCAAGTTCAACGCAGAACGTGCGGATTTCTCCGGTCCTGTTTTCGAGCGTGCCCGACACGGTAATGGTGCTGCCGGCGGACAAATCTCCCGAAAATGCTGCTTCGGACAATACGTAATCGTCTGCAGAGGCATCGTCCGGGATGAAGTCGGGAAGTTCCGGCTGGTTTGTCGCAGGAATGTTGAAAGAAGGCTGCGGTGCGTCAGGCACGCCGTGAGCACAGCCTGCCAGGCACATTAAAGCCAGAAAGAGAGCAGGCAGTATGTATTTCCCGGAAAGTTTATTGTTTTTACCGTGTCTGCTCCTGTACATTCGTGTTATTCCCTGCCTGATCCCATTCGTTTTTCCGTCACTCCACCGTGAAAAATACCTCCAGAAGCACGGTCCCGGCGTTGTTTCGCATAACGACCTTGTAGTCGCCTTCCGGTATTCCTATAAATGGCACGACCTGTGGGTTCTGAGGCGTTGCGCAGCACCAGTCGAACACGTTGGAAGGCTTTCCGTTCTCCAGTTCAGGCCAGTTGCGCCTTGATTCGATCGAATTATCGAAGCACGCGTAATAGACACCCGCATCTTTGCCCGGAACGTAATTTTCCGGATAGAATACAACGTAGTCCGTCGCTTCACCAGATGCGGTGATAATTATCGTCTCATCTTTGCTGTACGTTTTTTTGCTTGCTGAAAGCGAGTGTTTGCCGTCCTCGACACTATCTCCGACGTTGTCCGCGGGATCGGTGTACAAAGTGGGAATTTTGTCCTGTATCGTTCCGCCGTCGTTGTAGATCGCTACTTCTCCCAGTTCCGCGCAGCCTCGCCCGTCCTTCTGCTTAAACCCGGTCACTTCGATTCGCACGTAGCGCGCTTCGGTCTTATCGAATTTAAATACGGGGACAAGCGATTTATCTGGTTCGAAGTTAGTTTCTGCCGCGGCCTGTTTCCAGGTTATTCCGTCAGCCGAAGTCAATATTTTGAACGATTCAGGGAAGTATCTGAAGCATGCCGCTCCTTTTCCGCCTGGATAGAGGTCAACACGGTTCACGGTCTTTATCGCGCCGAGGTCGAACGTGACGTTTTGCGCCGACCCGTCCGCAGAAATGAGCGCGCCTTTTGCGCCGTCGTCATAAATACCGTCATGAATGTTGCACAAAAAAGCGTTGCCGTCGCCCGCGGCAGACGTTGCCGAAAGCATGGCGGAAATTGCCAGATTCGGGTCGTCAGACTGCTCCGGCGTGTACAGTTTCACTCCGGAAACTTTCAGCAGAGCGCAGTCCCCTGCCTCCAGCTCGAGCGTAAGTACTCCGTCAGTTACAGGCGCTGCTTTTAATTCACCTGTAACGTCATCGACGAGCAAAAGTTCCAGATTTCCGACGGAGAACGTCAGAGTCTGCGCCTTTTTGTAGTTTTTATTCACGATCATAAGGAACTGATCGCCGCCGTCACGCGGGGCGATCACAGATACGATCGCGTCTGTCTTTCCTTCCGCCTGTACCGGGAACGTTCCGGGAACGGTTTCGTAAGCACCGGCGGTCTTCTGGCGCGTGTGGTACACGGCGACAGCATCGCCCGAAGCAAGATATTTGCCGATAACATGTATCTTTTTATTGATCGCGCACACGTCGTTATAAAGCTCAGTAGGCTGCTTGTCCACATCAAAGATCGCATCGGTGTAGTTGCTGTCAGACGCTCCGGGCTTACACCACGTGAAGAATTTCAGCTCCTTTACACCGTACGCAAGCGCAGACATCATATTGTAGCGCAGATCGCCCCCCGAAGGTCTGCGGTAGTTCACGTATCCGACCGACTGCACGTACACGGCCGTATTCATGCCTGTATCAAGCGCCGCACGTCTGAGGTCGTCGTAGTTTTTAAACAGCTGATATTCATCCACGCCGCCGTTTTTATCGAACGCATAAACGTCAAGAGAAAGCGTGCCCCAGTAAGTTACAAGGCTGCCAAAATCCGTCAGGCGTTTGTAATACGTGCCCTCGGGATATGCGCCGCGCGGCAGAAAGTTGATATTTACGAAACAATCGGGAAATACTGAACGGAGCGCGTTTTCGACCCTGGCGTACGGGTTCGGATCGTACGGTTCGTCCACTACGTAAAAACCGGCAAATCCGTCGTATCCGCGGTACTCCTCAGCGATCGCCCTGAGCTGATCATCAGTATAATTCAGTCCCGTCTGGACGCGGTAGTCACGCGAATATATCTTCAGCCCATAATTCGCGGCATCGTTCATGATCGGGACATATTTGTCAAACGTATGGCCTTGCGCCACCCACACGTCGTCAACGTACACGTGCGATACTACGTCGATCTCCGCCTGCTTCATGTACTCCATCAGGCTCTTGCGCAGTTCCGCGTTCTGAAGCTGGACAAGATAAGCGTTGATGATGATATTGTCGCGCGTCAACACTTTTTTCGAGGTCGCAGCTTCCGGTTCCGTTTCGGACGGTTCAGTGCCTGAAGTAGCAGGCGCTGCGGTATTGCCGGGAGTTGTACCTGAAGTAACGGCCGGTTCGTCTCCTGCCGTTTTGCAGCCTGTAAGTCCCAGCGCCGACAGCGCTAAAATAGCTCCTGCCATAAGGCAGATCACCCTCTTTATTATTTTAAATGCGTTTCCTGATTTTTCGCTCATAATAAGTTCACGCTCCCATCGTCTCTTCTTCCGCGATCTCCGCCCATCGCCAGAGCCTCTGCGGTTCGTATTTAACTGTACTGATATCTTTTAAAAGCAGCTCGAGTCCGAGCCCGTGCTTCTTTGCAGCCGCTATAGTGCGGCGAAGATCCGCTCTGACTGCGTCTTCGTCAAATGAAGAGTGAGCCAAAAACGCGGGGCTGGGCTTGTTGGACATTATGTATTTTCGGGGCAGATTTGCGGCAAAAGCTTCGCGGTCGCTCCAGGGGCTGCAGGATATTTTGCGTATGTTCGGCATGCGGGTAATTATGTCGAGGCGGTCGTCAAGCCTGTCGCAGCAGCCGTAATATATTGCCCCGAAATGCGTAAAAATGCGATGCATATACTGAACTTCGAACTCCTCCGTGATCTGCGGCGAGACTGATGTGAATAATTGCGCCATACCGAAAGCCCAGCCGTCGTGCGTTGTGGGATTGTCCCGGTCGCACTCTGCGGAAGGCAGCGAATCGGTAAAGGTATACGAGCAGTGGCACATATTCGAATTCACGTCGTAAAGGCCGAGGCGGTTGATCTGTTCGATCCCGGAGATCGTCGCTTCCGTCAGCCTTTCCATTATCGCGTGCATCATTTCCGGGCGGTCCATCAGTTCGATGTAGCAATTTTCCACACCCATCCACTGCGCGATCCAATCCCAGAAACCGAGGTGAAGTATCATACCCTGCAGTTTTACCGGAGCAAAGCCGTCAAATATATCATGTGCCCCCGATATTATGCGCGCTTCCGCCTCGCGGTCGACCGAG
>JAGADO010000094.1 GCA_017613535.1 Clostridia bacterium
AAGCCTCAAATGGCGCCGGACTTCTTTTCCGTTGTGATAAAAAAGGAAGTGACACCTTTTATCTGTCCTGCGAAGCCGAGTAGACAGTTAAGAATTTCGTTTGACCGAAATGCGGACTTTCAGTTGCTCACGCATAAGACTCGAAATTCGTACTGTCACTCGGTTCGCTGCCATTTGCAACTTAACTCAGCGTTATCCTCGTAAACTCCAGCTGCCTCGCGTCGTACTGAGCGGAAGAAAACCAGCTGCCGTTCACAGTGAGCGGCAGATCGTTGGCGCCGTAATTGCAATAAAGCGTTGTCCCCGCGAAACCGGTCTCCGTGCCGATGAAGCCCGGATTGTGATTGATTGGCAGGCTGAGATCCTGGGCGATGAGAGAATTGTCCGAAAAATCAAAATTCCACTTAAGCCCGTCGTTCGAGAACGCGATGCGCACGCCGGCCCTGCAATCCGCGCCATACTGCTTGTCCTCGGTGTAAAAACAACCGATCCACTTCATCAGCTCGGGCACGTACTTGACCTCCATCGAAGGCATCGAACGATCGATCGAGATCGCCTTGCCGAAATGGTAGCCGTCATCGCTGATCTTCAGCACAAGGCCGCCGGGCTCGTCGGGGAAGTTCACGTCGTGGGACTGGGAATAATAGTACATGTAAAATTTACCGCCGTAGACGACAACGCTGGGCGCGCCGGAACCGTAGCCGAGCGAGCCGCCGTTTTCGGTGTCGACAACGGCACCGTACGCGGTCCAGTGAAGGCCATCGGAGGACGTTGCCAGCCAGATCTTGTTCCAGTGGTGGTACGTGCCGTCGTCAAGGTTCCACTCCAGCCCGGAGAAGTACATATAGTACGTGCCGTCCACCTTCACGACCGCCGGATCGCCTCCGTATCCGATGGGGGAGGAAGAACCGCGCAGCTTGCCGCTCGCGTCAGTGAGGCTGCCCTTCGTTGACCCGTCGGTGGTAATGCGGATAGGCTTGCTCCAGCCGCGCTCGGGGTCGGAAGACTCGATATAATAAATATTGTCCGTGGACTGCTGCTCGGGCACTCCCGCGCCGTACCACACTTTATATTTGCCGTCCTCAGTGTCATAAAAACCCGTGGCGGAATACGCGCCGCACATCGTATAAAGCATATTTCCGAGGTACTCGCTCTTAACGCTGACGCCGTTCAGCCGCGCGCTTTTCTCCCAAAACACGGCATTCGCGCCCGCTTCGAGCTTATACCAGCAGTTGAGTATCCGGTCGTCCCGGGCCATGCCGCTGATGCGGTTCACGACGGTGATCGATTCGAGCCGGTCGCGCTGCGTCTTATCTATCCCGGTCAGATCGATATCGATACGCATCTTACCGCCCTTGCCGCTATACTCGTACACCTTGAACCGCTCTCCGCCGTGGTTTTTCAGGCACACTTCGAAGCTGACGTCGCCGCCCTTTTCGGCGCTCGCGAGGAAAATGAACGAAAGGTTATCGTACTCCGACAGATCGAGGTAATTCTCGTACTCTTTCGGGTATGTGCCGTTGCTCACGGGCGTGCCTTCGGGGTTCAGGCAGGGGATGTAAAACAGAAACTCCGACTCGACCGTGCCGCTCGTTTTGCTTTCGGCGGAAGGGTAGATCACGACGTAGTTGCAGTCGTCGTCCGAGCCGTCGTCCGACCACACGCAGTTCGATCTGTACTCCAGCGCTTCGGCGGAAGCATCGGGCGTGTAGCTGTACTCCGGCGTTATTTTAGCGAACGACCTTGACAGCCAATAATTCCAGCCCTCGTCAACAGATTTGGTGTATTTATCGTACGGACCGGCAACGCCGTATTTGAAATCCGCGATCGTTTTGGTTACAGCGTATTCTTTCATGGCGACTTCTCCTGTTTCGGCACTGGTCGGCGGGACAATATCGTTCCCGCCTGGGCCTTTTCCGCCGCGCCCGTCTGAGCATGCAGCGTTCCCGCAGAGCAGGAGGGCGGCAAGTACGATAGCGAGCAGTTTTACTATGCTGTTTCTGTTTCGCACGGACGATCAGCCTTTCTTCTTTTTATTGACCAGCACGATGATCACGGCGGCAGCAGCAGCGGCAAGCACCGCGGCTCCGATGATTATCGGCACTAATGCGCCGTTCTTTTTGTTATCGTTCTTTTCACCGCTTCCCGGTGTGGTGACGCTTTCGCCCGAGCCGTCCGGAGTGTTTTCAGCAGCATTAGTGCCAGCAGGAGTGCTGACAGGAGCGTCCGTGGCGGTTCCCGCGCCTTCCTCCGCCGGAGTCACGACCCTCAGGCTGTACGAGCAGAGAAGGTCGGTATAAGTACCGTCGCCGTTGTTCTTAACCGCGAAAACGGTGTAGAAATAACGCGTATCGGGCTTTAGATCCTTGTCATCATAATTAGTATTTTCAACTCCGTCAACGTAAAATTCGCCGTCGTCAGTCAACGTCAATGTCCCATCTTCCGCAGGGATCGCCTTCTGCCTCTTAACGATGTATCCGTCGGGGAGGCCGAGCATAGCGTCGAAATCGGTCTCATCCATCTCCGCCTCGGTCCAGAACAGTTCTGCGCTGTCCTTCGTCACAGTGTCAGCGGTGAGTTCGAGCACCTCCATGACGTCCGCGGCTTCGTTGACGATCTTTTGACCGTTAACGGACCTGAGCGTAAAGCCGATCAGCCCTTCGTCGTCATCACTCCAGCCCCCGTGTGACCTGTCGGCATTGGTGTAGCTGACGGTGGACGAAAGGAATTTGGCCGCCATGACGTTGTCGAAATAGTTGGTGATGCTCTGCTCGGTGGCGCTGGTGGATGCGCGCTGGCCGTTTACGTACAGTTTGTAGCATTTCGCTTCCGCGTCAAAAACGATGCGGAACGTGAATTCGCGCGCGGCTTCGGCTTCGGATTTCGGGGCAATATTTGCGGTGTTGCTTGCGACAACGAGGTTCGCGTCCTGATTATCCCACATAATTACCTCGAGCAGCACGGCATTGGCGCCGCTCACTTTGTAGTCGTTATACCGGTACGTGAAGCGCAGGTACAGGCTGCGGGTCTCGGAGAAATTGACGTTGGCAGATTCGCACACGAACACGCTGTATTCGGCATTTTTACCGCTGTTCGTGCTGTACACTTCTTCAGGCATCACGAGCGTGAAACTAAGTTCGTGGTCGTGGTCGATCGTAAGCGGATTCTGGCCCGAAAGACCGGCAGCGAAACCGTTGTCGTCGTTCCGGCCGAATATTGCCAGCCCCTCTTCCGTGACCGAGTAGGCGAGGATCGAGCCGTTTGGCGTGAGGTTATTGTAATCGAAGCGGCTGAATTCCAGCTTTCCGGTGATGTCGTCGCCGTAAACGCCTTCATATTTATCGAGGGAAGAGGTGCCGATGTCGGACGAGCGGTCTTCCTGTGTGCCGTATTTCGAGCCGAAACTGACCGTTCCCGCAGCGTCCTTTATACTTGCTACAGCGTAGTCCCCGCCGTACGCGGACTCGCCGTTCTCCTGGAACCGCGCGCTGAGCCTGAGGTACGCTCCTCCGTTCGCCGCAAAAGACTTCAGCAGATTCGCGTTCGCGCCGGAGAAACTGTATTCCGTCCCGTTAACCGAAAGGCGGAACACACCGTCTTTGGAGTAAAGCTTGAGATTTACGGAATAATCCGCGTTAAAATGCGCATAATTGCTCCAGCCTCCGTCAGGACCGGAACCAACGATCAGCGTATGCTTGATTTCGTCATTATCCGCGCCGAGGGCAAACTGGATCAGCTGTATCAGCACGCCGTCGCCCGGAGCCGCACCGGCAGAAGGCAATATATACAGATTCAGGCGCGAGTGGGTGCCGTTGTCCCGCGTGGTGTCGTTCACGACAGTGTAATTGATCTCGAAATCGTTCGGGTCGATCGCTTTTTTATACACGTAGTCGAAAATGTCGCCTTTCGTCGCCGCTTTCGCCGTGAGCCAGACGCTCTCTTCCTGAAGCGTGATCCTGCTGCTCTCGTTCATGGCAACGAAGCCGTAATTTGTGTCAAATGCGTTCGTGTCTTCCGCCGCTTTTGCGGGTAATCTTATAAACGGCACGCCGGTCAGCAACGCTGCGGTGATCAGTACTGCGATCAGTTTTTTCATATTATTTCCCCCCTTGCGTGCAATATTTTATTATATTTTCAAATATAATACAACCAGACTTTAGAATACTGCTATGACGCAAACGGTTTTTGTTATTAGTAACGATTTCGGGATCAGAACCGAAAAAACAGATTGACAGATAGGAAGCCAGAATATAATATTAATGCGAAAATATTATGGAATACACTCACTCGCTCAGGCGTATTACAGGAGGGTTAACGGATGGCTAAAAAAGTTACTTTTGCACTGGCTTTTGCGAACCGCGGCTTCATGCCCGGTGAACTGATCTTTGAGGCGCGCGATGATATGGTTAAAGCTGTCACAGACGCAGGCTATGACTACATCATAATGGACAAGGAACTCACACGCTTCGGCGCGGTCGAGACAAGGGATGAAGGACTGCTCTACGCGAAGTGGCTTAAAAAACACGAGGGTGAATACGACGGCGTGATCTTTTCAATGCCTATATTTGCCGACGAAAACGGCGCGGTCATGGCGCTTCAGGATGCGGGTGTTCCGATACTGATGCAGGCGTACCCGGACGAGATCGGGAAGATGGATTTCGCTCACCGTCGCGACGCTTATTGCGGTAAATTCTCGGTCACGGATGTGTTCACGCAGTACGGCATTCCGTTTACGGTGTTAAAACCTCACGTAGTGCACCCGCTCTCGCCGAAGTTCAGGAAAAACCTTGACGATTTTGCAGCTGTATGCCGCGTCGTGAACGGTATGAAGCGGTTCAATCTGGGCTGCATCGGAGCGCGCACAACGGCTTTCAAGACGGTCCGTTTCGACGAGATCGCGATGCAGAAGTTCGGCATCAATGTAGAATCGTTTGATCTCTCCGAAGTGTTCGATAAGATCGACGCGATGGATGACAACGACCCGGCCGTCATTGCCAAGATCGAATATCTTAAGAACTACAGCGATTTTTCGAATGTGCCCGAAAAGAGCATGAAAAACCTCGGAAAACTTGCCGTGGTCGTTGACAGGTACATTGACGAATACCATCTGGACGCACTCGCGATACGCTGCTGGAACGAGATGGAAGCGCACCTGCGCATTTGTCCGTGCGTGCTCCTGTCCGAGCTGAACGACCGCGGAATTGCCGCAAGCTGCGAGATAGATATGTGCTCTGCCGTGACGATGCGCGCGCTTCACCTGGCGACTGAAAAGCCTGCGGCGGTGCTCGACTGGAATAATAACTACGGCGATGACGAGAATAAGGTCATACTCTTCCATTGCGGTCCTGTGGCGCAGGGCCTGATGACGTGCAAGGGCACCGTCACGAACCACAAGATGTTCGATAAGCTCGATCCGGGTTGCGGCTGGGGCTGCAACGAAGGCCGCATTAAGCCTATGCCTATTACCATTTCCAACTGCCAGACGAAGGACGGGAAGATCGTTATATACGCGTCTGAAGCGGAGTTTACGGATGATCCGATCGAGGACGGCTTCTTCGGCTGTGCCGGCGTGGCGGAAGTGCCTGACCTGCAGAACAAGCTGATCAAACTCGCGAGGGGCGGATTCAAACATCACACTTCGATAGGCTCGGGCCACGTTAAAGAGATCTTGAAGGAGGCGTTCACCACCTACCTGAATTACGACTGGGTGGAGATCGATTCATGAAGATAGCGGGACTGGATATCGGGACGACAGGCTGCAAACTGATCGTGTTTGACGGGAAAGGCAATGAACTCGGCAGGGCGTACAGGGATTATCCCGTCTGCCGCGCCGTGAGCGGTCACGAGCTCGATATCTCTCATCTTATGGACAGCGTTTATGAAGTGATAGGTGAGCTGGCTGCGCGGTTTCCGGACATCGGAGGCATCGGCGTTACGAGCTTCGGCGAGACGTTCGTAATGACCGACGGGGAGGGGAGACCGCTTCATCCTGCCATGCTTTATACCGACCCGCGCGGCAGCGAGGAATGCGCGGAGCTGACGGAAAAGCTCGGAGCAGGTAAGATCGCGCGCATCACCGGCCTTGCGCCTCATGAAATGTATTCCATAAGCAAAATGATGTGGATAAAAAGGCATGAACCGGAAGTTTATGCCGCGGCGAAGCATATATTCCTGATCGAGGATTTCGTCGTTTGGCACCTGACGGGCAATGCGCGTATCGATTATTCTCTGGCGACCAGGACAATGGCGTTCGATATCAATACCCTTTCGTGGAGCGAAGAAGTATTTGGCGCCTCGGGCATTGATGTCTCGCTGATGAGCAGGCTCGTTCCGGCAGGCACGATAGCCGGAAACGTATTGCCCGAAACCGCCCGGAAGACGGGGCTCGGGAGCGGCTGCAGGATCGTAACGGTCTGCCACGACCAGGTGGCTGCGGCGACCGGCGCGGGAGTGTTCAGCGGCGACAAGGCCATTGACGGCGCTGGTACTGTCGAGTGCCTTACTCCGATATTTGACAGCATGCCGGACATAGATATTATGGCGAAAGGTTACTTCTGCGTTGTCCCGTACGTAATTCCGGGTAAATACGCGGCGTATGCTTTTACTTACACGGGCGGGGCGCTGATCAAATGGTGCGTGGATACGTTTGCGCACGGTGAGAGCAACGAATCGCTCGAAAAAGCGTACGATAAACCGGGTCCGACGGGCCTTCTGGTACTGCCTCATTTCGCGGGAGCCGCGACTCCGTATATGGATACAGGTTCGCGCGGCGCGATACTTGGTCTTACGACTGCGACAACGGCTGCGGAGATCTACCGTGCGTGCATGGAAGGTGTCGCGTACGAGATGTACCTGAATTACGAGGCGCTTTCTGGATCCGGGATTCATTTCACGAAGCTCAACGCTACGGGCGGAGGGGCGAAGTCAAAGGTCTGGATGCAGATGAAGGCAGACGTGCTGAATATGCCTATAACGGCGCTGAAGACCGCCGATGCAGGAACGGTCGGGTGCGCGATGCTCACAGGTGTGGCAACGGGTCTGTTTAAGGATCTTAACGAGGCGGCGGGGATAATGGTCCATGAGACCGAAACGTTTTTTCCTCGCGAGGATATGCACGAAAAATATATGCAGGTGTACAGGCGGTATAAAGAGGTTTACAAGGCGGTCAGGCCGCTGATGGACCGGTAACGCGCTGAAGGAGATTAGGCGGGAACGGATATGAAAAAACGCGCAGGCGAAAAAGAAAAAGAAGCGGGCGGATTTGTTGCCGCCGTCATACTTGCGGCCGGAAAGGGCAGCAGGATGGGCGGAGACGTGCCGAAACAGTTCGCCGAAGCGGGGGGAAGGACGGTATTGTCCTACACGCTCGAAAAATTCGAAAAACATCCCGGAGTAGAAGCGATAATTGTCGTCTGCGCCCGCGGAAACGCCGGACGTGTAAGAGAGATCTGCGCTAAACACGGAATTTCAAAGCTGAGGGCTGTCGTTTTCGGAGGCGAAACAAGGCGCGATTCGTCATTTGCGGGAGTCAGAAAAGCGGCGGAGATTGCGGGCGGTGAGGACGGCATCGTGCTGATCCACGACAGCGCAAGGCCTATGGTGACCGAAAAAATCATAAGTGAGAATATAAAAATGGCGGCTGATTCGGGGGCGTGCGTTACGGCTGCGAGAGCGATCGACACGACCGTGACGAGCAGGGACGGAAAAGTTATTGACGGAGTGATACCGCGGGAGACCGTATGGAGCGTCCAGACGCCGCAAAGCTTCAGGCTCAGCCTGATCGTAAAAGCGCACGCGGAATACGAGCGGAGAGCAGCCGAAGGAGAAGCTTTGGAGCAGGTGACGGACGACGGAGGGCTGATACGCATGCTAGGGCTGCCTGTGGCGATCTGCCCGTCGGACAATGATAATTTCAAACTGACTGTGCCGGGGGATATTGACCGGCTCAGATCGGCGCTCGCGGTGAAGTTTGACCGTGAGCGGCCGGAAGAAAACGGAGGACAACACAATGCCTGACGATATTCGAAAAAAAGGCAGGGGACTGAGCGAGAACGCTAAAACCGCGCTGCTGACCGTGATCGCGTCGCTGCTTTTCTTTGCCCTTATTATAGGCGTGTACGTTAAAGCAGGTTCGGACGCATATAAAAAGCATAATCCGTTCGACAGCTACACTCTTCAGGCGCTTGCCTGGAGGAGAGGCGAGACAAAACTCGATAAAAACTACCCGCACCTTGAGCTGGCCATCATCAACCGTGAATGGCTCGATACGCACGATAAAAACGACTATATGGCGTACCGCGAAACGTTCGGTGACGTTAATGCTCCGATCGAGCACGTCGAGGGCAACGAATATTACGTCAGCTTCCCGCCTGTGCCGTCTGTACCGATGCTTATCATGAGTTTCTTCACCGGCGGAAACACGCCGGACAATCTCTTCTCGATCCTTTATGTGGTCGGTTCGTTCGCGCTGGCGATCCTTATCGGCCGCAGGCTCGGGTACGGCTGCATCGCTTCGCTTTGCGGAGGCATTCTTAGCTGCGCCGCATCGGGAGCGTTCTTCCTTGCGGCAAATAAATACGCGGGCGGTCCGTGGTTCGCGGCTCAGACGATGGCAATGCTTTTCACGCTCGCTGCCTTCTACTCGATGCTGGGGAAACACAGGATCGGCATGTACATGGCCTTCGCGTTCCTTGCCCTCGCGGTCGGATGCAGGCCGTTCCAGATCGTGTACTTCCTGCTGCTCGCGTACGCCGCGGCTAAAAAGAACGACTTCAAAGTGCTCAGGACGTGGAAATACTACATTGCCCCCGCGGTGATCGGCGGCACATATATGTGGTATAACTACATCCGCTTCGGCAGCGTTCTCGAGTTCGGCCATAATTACCTGCCCGAATTTATGCGCACGCCGTACAGCAAATTCGCACTCGAAAATATTGCCGGGAACCTGAAAGCATATTTCTCCACGTTCCCGTGGTATAAAGACGGAAAGCTTGACTTCTCGCATTACGGATTCGCGTTCTACGTATCGAACGTCATATTCCTGCTGTGCGGTTTTGCGCTGCTGATGGGCTTTACGTACCTGATCATCAGGCTCGTAATGCGCGGAAAAGAGCAGGCGGGCGGAAACGGCGTGGCAATGACAATACCGGAGCTTGACGGCGGTAAGCGCGGCAGGACAAAAGCGTTTCTGATGAGCACGAATATAGTCGAGACGGTGATCCTCGTTATCACTTCGTCGGTCGTGCTGTTCCTGCTGCTTATGCACCGCACCGCGGGCGGGTGGCAATTCGGCATGCGCTACACCGTCGATATTGTCCCCGCGGCGCTTCTGATGCTCGGATACTGCCTGCGTCCGTTCTTCGCACGCAAAAACGCGGAGGGCAGCGGAGAAAGCGCGACCGATCGCCCGGCAGAATACGGAGGATTTATCTCCGGTGTGCGCGGCGCTGTGATCCTGCTCACGGTACAGCTCATCATATTCGGGCTCTGGCTCAATATTTACGGTTCGCTCATAATGTTCAAATAACAACCAAATAATGTTCAAATGACGGTCTTAAACGATCTGAAAAGAGGAAAAACAAATGAAATGCATTAAGGACGATTTCAGATGCGGCGCAGTGCTTCCGCGCTTCTCGGCTGACGGAAAGATCCCGTTCAGATATAAGCTTGACGGGCGGGAATACAGTGGAATACCGGCGGAGTTTGGCCCCGGAGCAGTTACGCGCAGGATCGATTCCAGTGTTGTATTTTCCGTCGTTACTGGCAGGACTCCGGAGGGGCTCGAACTGAGGGCCGAGTGCAGGGAGTACCTTGATTATCCAGTGACGGAATGGGTAATGTATATGACCAACGCTGGTTCGGTGAATTCCGCCGTTATCTCCGACTGGTGCGCGACTGCATCTCTCCCGGTCTGTGCGTTAAAACGCGATGGCGGAGCGAGACCGCCCGTGTTACTTCACGGTAACGGGGACAATATTTCCGAGTCGGGGTATTCGTGGTTCGCAGACGAGATAGGCTCCCGGCCGCTCTCCGTTTCCCCGTGCGGAGACGGAACGAGCTGTAACGGAGCGTTTCCGTACATGCGGTTTTTATTGGGTGATTACAGCGTCAATGCAGCCGTGGGCTGGACCGGCACGTGGCAGCTTTCGGCATCGCTCTCATCCGCAGGCGGAACGGACGTTGTCAACGTCGAAGTGCGTCAGCAGCGTTTTAATACTTACCTCGAACCGGGAGAGACGGTCAGGACGCCTCTGCTGATCCTCCAGACCGCGTCCGGAAGCGAAGACCGGGCAAGGAACCTCTGGAGGAGCTGGTATATTGACCACATCCTTCCGCGCGAGAACGGAAAACCGCTCAGCCCGAAACTGGTGCTGCACACCTGGATGATCGACGGACTGCCGGAATTTTGCGGCACGACCGAAGAAAATCAGCTTAAAGGAATACAGACATATATTGACCACGGCCTGAAGCCGGACATCTGGTGGATCGACGCGGGCTGGTATCCGTGCAATAACGATTGGCCCACCGGAACGGGCAACTGGTACCCGAATCCGGAGCATTTTCCCGACGGCTTCCATAAGATCGGCGAGATGTGCGACGACAACGACATCGATTTTCTCGTGTGGTTCGAGCCCGAGCGCATATTCAGAAATACCGAAGTCTGGAACGAGCACCCGGATTTCCTGATCTTCGGCAGCGAGGAGGACAATAACGCTTTGTTTTTCCTTGGCGATCCCGCTGCTCGCGAGTGGCTTACCGACAGGATCGACAGCATTATTAAAGAGGGACATATTCGCATCTACCGCCAGGATTTCAACTTCCCGCCTTCCGGGTACTGGGCTAAGGGCGAGGCGGAGAACCGCGCAGGCATTCACGAAAACCTGCATATCCAGGGATATTATGCATTCTGGGACGAGCTGATACGCCGTAATCCGGGGCTGCTCATCGACTCCTGCTCTTCGGGTGGAAGACGGAACGATATCGAGACGATGAAGCGCGCCGTGCCGCTCCACTACACCGATATAGGCTACGGCAATCATCCGATCAAACAGAAGCAGCATCGCCAGATGTTCGAATGGATACCGTACTTCCGGGCGCACACGATGAACTGGGACAAACCAGACGGTACGTACGGCGGGAGCAGGCCCGTCGACGAGTTCGCGTACCAGAACGCGCTGGCTCCGTCGGTGACGTCAATGATCGAGTGGAACGATCCCGATGAGCTTAACGAGGTTGGCCGCCGTTTCCATCCCGTGTGGAGAAAGGCCGCGGAAATGATGCTCAGATGCGATTATTATCCGCTCACCGAAACGCGCGTCGATGCGGGCGACTGGTATGCGATGCAGTTCCATGACGAGGATGCGAATGACGGATTCGTTCAGCTGATCCGCAACGTTCGTGTCAACGATTCTCGTTTTACCGTGCGTGGTTTCGTTCCTGATGAAAATCTTGATCGTATCTACCGCTTCTTTGATCCGTTCACCAATCGCGTGTGGACAATGTCCGGCCGTAATTTCAGGTCCGGCGGTTTTGAGGATGCGCTCGAGCCCAGAAGCGGAGTGATATGGTTTTATTCTGTCATCTGATTATAAATTGCAAATGGCAAGTTGCAAATGGCAAGTGGCAAATTAGGCGAGATACGAATTGAAAATGGCAAATTGCAAATTGTAAATGGCAAATGGCAAGTTGCAAATGGCAAATGCAGGTTCATTTTTTAATCAAAAGGCATAGAAGTCCGGCGCCATTTGGGCGTCCGGGGCGCCGCTACCTCATCCTGATCACATGGCTGTGCTTCATAAAGATACTTATGCTGATTCGGCCCAGCAAACTTGAGAAATACGGATTTTGCTGGGTACGAAGGCGCTATCTACATTAAATCGACTGGCAGTTCTTTGACCCAAAAACCCAGCAATTTTAAATTATCAAAAGATTGCTGGGTATGAAGGCGCCGTCTTTTGGCAGAAAAGTGGTCAAAGCTCTGCTCCTTCGGGACGTTTTGACGAATTATGAACCCAGCAAATTTAAAAAGTTTAAAGATTGCTAGGTAAAAACCGAAAACTTCTCTGAAAAAATGAGCGAGCCAGGGCAAGGTGGAACCCAGCAAATCATAAAAAGCGTTACTTTGCTGGGTAAATTGAACGCACCTGGCCCGAAAAATGGGCGAGTCAGGCGCGACATTTTGAAAAGTGAGGTAGCGGCGCTCTGGAAACTCTAAATGGCGCCGGATCTCATTGCCATTTGCCACTTGCAACTCACGATTTTCCCCGCCTGGCTTTTTTTCTCCATTTGTGGTAGAATGTTGTCCTGCCGGGACAGACCGGAGAAAAAGAGAGCAAAATGAACGAAAGAATTGACGACGAAAATGAAATAGAGCTTGTCACGGCGAACGCGGAAGGCAGCGGGGGAAAAAGCGGGAAGAAGAAATTGCCCAAATGGGCTAAAGCGATCATCATAATTCTCGCGGTGCTGCTGTGCCTTGCCGCCGGGGCATATATCTTCGTGTCCTGCAAAATTGACGACTACCTTAATAAAATCAATTACACGCACGACCCGTACGATCCGTTCGATACCGCGCCGATCCATATAGATACGCTCCCGCCTGGATATTACGACGACAAAGAGACGGAAGCTCCGACGGAGGCAACCGCGACGCCGTCATTACCTACTCCTACGCTTGCCCCGGGAGAAACTGCCGCACCGACGCAGATCCCGACGGAAACCCCGACACCTACACCTTCTCCTTCGCCTATACCGACCTCCGACGTCGACGATGACGCCGTGCTGCTGATGAGCGATAAGGTATATAACATACTCATCATCGGCTCGGACACGCGCGACATCAAAGAATTCAGGGGCAATTCCGACGTGATGATGCTGGTGTCGTTCAATACCGTCACGCAGAAGATATGGCTTACGTCGTTCCACCGGGACAGCTATGTGCACATACCGGGTGTCGGGTACAACAAAATGAACAGCGCGTATGCGTACGGCGGAGCGAAACTGCTGCAAAAAACACTGCAGGAAGACTTCCTGGTCGTTGCCCCGAACTACGTCATAATCGACTTCACCAGCTTTGTGAAGGTCGTAGATGCCCTCGGCGGGATAGAGATCACATTGACCCAGGAAGAGGCCAACGGCAGCACGGTCCCCGGGATCACCGCACCAGGAACGTACACGCTTAACGGAACGCAGGCGCTGAACTACGCGCGCGAAAGACACTTGTCCAACGACGACTGGGGCAGAACGCAGCGCCACAGGAACGTTGTCTCCGCCGTGATCAAAAAGCTCAAAGCGCAGAGCGTCACGGAACTTCTCAATACGATGGACGTGCTTCTTCCGCTGATCACCACGAACATACCTAAGAGCGAAATAAAATCGATCGTTTCGAAAGCGCCCGAATATTCGAAATATTCCGTTTCGGAACTGAGCATACCGATAAACAAAACATGGCATAACGATTATTACCGCCGCGTCACTCACGTAATAGTGATCGACAGCATGTGGAAAAACATCGTTGCCATCAGGGATAAGGTTTACGCCGGCGTTGAACTTGGATGATGGAAATGGATACTATAATAGCATGCATAAGATTTACAGGAGGATGGTAGAATGGTAGTAAAGATTCTGTGCATTGTAGTATTTGCGGCAGTGACGGTGCTGATAGGCGTCATAAGCAGCAAAAAAGTTAAGGGAGTAGGGGACTTCGTCCTCGGCGGCCGTAACATAGGGCCGTGGTTTTCGGCGTTCGCGTTCGGAACATCGTATTTCTCGGCAGTTATATTCGTAGGATATGCCGGAAGATTCGGATGGAATTACGGCGTTTCCGCGACGTGGATCGGCCTCGCAAACGCGCTGATAGGCAGCTGTCTCGCATGGCTCGTGCTCGGGCGCAGAACGCGCGTAATGACGAAGCATCTGGACACTTCCACGATGCCCGAGTTCTTCGAAAAGCGGTATAACAGCAAGGCGCTGAAGCTTGCGGCAGCGATCATTATTTTCGTGTTCCTCGTTCCGTATTCGGCCTCTATTTACAAGGGCCTGTCCGGAATCTTCGAGATGGCGTTCAACGTTAAGTTTGAATACTGCATCATCGCCATGGCGCTGCTCACAGCCGTGTACGTAATACTCGGCGGATACGTTGCCGCGGCGCTGAACGACTTTATTCAGGGCATAGTTATGCTGATAGGCATCGGAGTGGTCGTCTGGAAAGTGCTTTCAGGACAGGGAGGATTCACGGCGGCGCTGGCGACGCTGTCGCAGCAGACTGCCGAGACTTCGGGAGGCGCTTTGCACGGCGCGTTCACGTCGTTCTTCGGACCTGATCCGCTCGGACTTCTGGGCGTAATGATACTTACCAGCCTGGGTACCTGGGGCCTTCCTCAGATGGTCCACAAATTTTATTCGATAAGCGACGAAAAGGCCATCCGCAAAGGAACGATCATATCCACGCTGTTCGCGGTGGTCGTTGCCGGCGGGTCGTATTTCATGGGCGGATTCGGACGGCTGTACGTTGAGGCGGATGCGGCGGGCAATCCCGTTTCCGGCTTTGACGGCATCGTACCGTCGATGTTGTCCGGCGCGCTCTCTGACCTGATGATAGGCATAATACTTGTACTTGTATTGTCCGCGTCAATGTCGACGCTTTCGTCTCTCGTAATCTCGTCTTCTTCGACGGTCACGCTCGACCTGATCAAGGGCTTCTTCGCCCCCAAAATGAGTGAAAAGAAGCAGATGTGGACGATCCGCATCCTGTGCGCGTTCTTCATCGTCGTATCAGTCGTGCTGGCTCTCGATAAAGGCGCTCTGATATCCAACCTGATGGCTATCTCGTGGGGCGCGCTCGCAGGTGCGTTCCTGGCTCCGTTCATGTACGGCCTGTTCAGCAAGCGCGTGACGAAAGCCGCGGTCTGGGTCAGCTTCGCGGGAGGCGTAGGACTTGTCGTGCTGAACCTGTTCCTGAAATTCACGGAAGGCACGACGGCAGGTGCGCTGGCAATGGTCGGAACGCTCATCATCGTTCCCATCGTGAGCCTTATAACGCCGCGCATGAACAAAGAATATGTTGACGGCTGCTTCTCGTGCTACGAGGAAAAAGTCGAAGCAAAGGTGACGCACTCGCTTACCGACCTGTAAGCGGTGCCGTATGGAGGTCGTTTATATGAAAGAATTACTGCTGGGAAATGAAGCCGTTGCACGCGGCGCGTGGGAAGCGGGGGTACACGTCGTTTCCTCGTATCCGGGCACGCCCAGTACCGAAATAACCGAGACGCTCTCGAAATTGAGCAGCGTATACTGCGAGTGGTCTCCGAACGAAAAGGTCAGCGCAGAGGTCGCGATAGGCGCGGCGATAGGCGGCGGAAGGGCAATGTGCTGCATGAAGCACGTCGGACTGAACGTCGCGGCCGATCCGCTCTTTACCGCATCGTACGCGGGGGTCAACGGTGGTCTTGTGTTTGCTGTTGCCGACGATCCCGGCCTGTTTAGTTCGCAGAACGATCAGGATTCGAGATTCTACGCATTGTCCGCGCACGTGCCTATGATCGAACCGTCCGACAGCACCGAATGCTTCGAATTCACTAAAAAGGCGTTCGAACTGAGCGAAAAATACGATACGCCGGTCATACTGAGATTGACCACGCGCGTGTCGCATTCGCGCTCACCGGTCGAAGTCGGTGAGAGAAAGGCCGTTCCTAAAAAGCCTTACGTGAAAGATATCCAGAAGTATGTCATGATGCCCGGTATGGCAAAAAAACGCCAGGCGATCGTTAAAGAGCGCGACAGGATAATGTCCGAAGAAGCAGATAAATGGATAAAGCTTGACAATCCCGGCCGCAAGCTCGGTATCATCACTTCCGGTATCTGCTATCAGTATGTGCGCGAAGTTTTCCCCGATGCTTCCGTGCTGAAGCTTGGCATGATCTACCCGCTTCCGGAGAAGGCGATAAAGGAGTTCGCCGCTTCGGTCGAGGAGCTTTTAGTGGTCGAGGAGCTCGAGCCGTACATCGAAGATTTCGTACGCCAGATAGGCATTCCGTACGTCGAAGGTAAAAAGTATTTCACGCCTCTCGGAGAGCTCGGGACCGAAAAGATCCGCCAGGCATACTACGGCGCGAAAACTCCCGCCGCTGCTCCGGCAGAAAGCTCCGGGCTTACCGTTTCGGATGCTCCGATGAGACCTCCCACGCTCTGCCCCGGCTGCCCTCACAGAGGCGTTTTCTACACTCTTTCGCAGCTTAAACTGCGCGTTACGGGCGATATCGGATGCTACACGCTCGGTGCCGCGGCTCCGTACAAATCGATGGATGCGTGCATCTGCATGGGCGCTTCGATAGGCATGTCGCACGGCATGGAGAAGGCAGAGGCGGTCGCGGCTTCGGAAGCTTTGGGTGATGCGGAAGGGGACAATATCCGCGGGACCGTTGCCGTCATCGGTGATTCGACGTTCGTGCATTCGGGCATAACAGGGCTCGTCAATATCGTTTACAATAAAGGCGCTTCGACCGTCATCATCCTTGATAACTCGATCACCGGCATGACGGGCCACCAGCAGAATCCTACCACGGGCAAGACGATCCGTATGGAGGATACGTATCCGATCGATCTTACGCAGCTCTGCAAAGCTGTCGGTGTCAGGCGCGTACGCGTCGAAGATCCGTTCGACCTGAAGGGATTCAGGGCAGCGGTGCTCGAAGAGATCGAAGCCGGAGAGCCGTCGGTAATAATAGCCAGAAGACCTTGCGCGCTGCTCAAGGGCGTGAACTACGGGAGACCGGTCACTGTTGACGCGGACAAGTGCCGCCGCTGCGGTGCGTGCATGAGGCTCGGCTGCCCTGCGATCCTTAAAACGGATGCGGGCGTCGCGAAGATCGACCGTTCGCTGTGCGTCGGATGCGAATTCTGCGTACAGATGTGCCGTTTCGGAGCGATCGGAAAAGAACAGGAAGGCGGGTGCGTTAAATGAGTACTGAAGGATACGGGCTCGAACTTAATATTCTGATAATCGGCGTCGGCGGCCAGGGAACGCTTTTGTCGTCAAGGTTTCTGGGGGACGTTGCCCTCCGCCTCGGAAGGGACGTGAAGGTCTCGGAGGTGCACGGCATGTCGCAGCGCGGCGGAAGCGTCGAAACGTGCGTGAGGATAGGCGAAAACATTGCCTCCCCGATAATTGACCGCGGTATGGCGGACGTCGTGCTGTCGTTCGAAAGTGTTGAAGCGCTGCGTGCGCTCGATTACCTGAAGCCGGGCGGAACGGTCATAATGAACACGCAGGAGATATTGCCGATGCCTGTGATCTCCGGAACGGCCGTGTATCCGGAGAACGTACCCGAACGCCTGAAGGGAGGGAACTATAACGTGATCTCGCTCGATGCGCTCGGCATCGCCGAATCGTGCGGCAGCCCCAAATGCGTGAACGTCGTGCTGCTCGGAGTATTGTCCGGAACGATACCGGGAATTCCGGAGGAAGTGTGGCTTGAAAGCCTTAAAAACGTTGTCCCGGCGAAGCTCCTGGATGTGAATCTGCGTGCGTTCGAGGCAGGAAGGAAACAAGGCGGAAATGAAACTAAAGTGTGAATATTGTGATTGCTATATAGACACGGACGGTAATACCAACTGTCCTATGTGCAACGCTCCTCTCGGAGCCCAGGTCGAAGCGCAGCTTGCACGCGAAAAAGCAGAGGCGGCAGAAAAGGCTGCGCGCGAGGCAGAGGCGAGGCTGGCCGAGATACAGGCCCAGTCAGAAGCACAGCAGACGCAAACGCTGCTTAATATTGCAGGGGCGGCTGTATCTGGGATAATAAGCGGCGTTGCAGGCGTGGCTGCGAGTGCGGTTTCGAACAGGAAGAGCATATCTTCGGCGTCTAATTCGGTCAATTCCCGTACCGGCAAGCCTTTGCTCGGCAGGGGGTACGGTCAACGCGGTAACCGCGGTCCCGGCGGTCACATCGGCCCGGGAGGCGGAAGGGGACCTGGAGGACGCGGCACTAGGTAACGGCTGCGTTTACATTTCCCGTTTGTATACTGTATAATATGTGCACAGAATTTTAATATTCGCAAAGCGGAGGTACCAGATATGTCTAAAGGATTCAGAGGCGGCTTCGGCCAGAAGAGTGGCGGCGGCGGAAATAACATGCAGAAAATGATGCAGCAGGCTCAGCAGCTGCAACGCGAGATGGAAAAAGAGCAGGCGGAATTGTCCGAGAAGGAATTCGAGGGCACTGCCGGCGGCGGTATGGTCAAGCTCACGATGAACGGAGCGCATAAACTTACCGCCATAGAGATCAAACCCGAGGTCGTTGACCCCGACGACGTAGAAATGCTGCAGGACCTTATCGTTGCCGCATTCAATGACTGCAACGAGAAGATCGAAGCTGAAAACGAAGAAAAAATGGGTAAATATACCCAGGGACTGCCGTTCTGATCAGTCAGCGGCGCGCGTAAAGGTGAGTTATGAGCGTTTACGGTGCTTCAGTCACAAAATTAATAGAGAAATTCGAGTCGCTGCCTGGCGTAGGACATAAAAGTGCCGAAAGAATGGCGTTTTTCCTTATGCGCAAGAGCGAGGATGACGTCAGGGATTTCGCGCAGGCTATTTACGATGCCAGAAAACAGCTGAAGTTCTGCACCGTCTGCCAGAATATGTCGGACAAGGACGTCTGCGATATCTGCTCGAACGCTGCCCGGAACCGCGGCGTGATCTGCGTCGTGCAGGAGCCGAAAGACGTGCAGGCGATAGAGCGGTCGCGCGAGTTTGACGGTACGTACCACGTGCTCCATGGGGCAATCTCTCCGATGAACGGTATCGGGCCGGATGACATCCGGATCAAGGAGCTGCTCGGGAGGCTGGACGGGAGCGTGAACGAAGTTATTGTCGCCACCAATTCCGACGTGGAAGGGGAGGCAACGGCGATGTATATTGCCCGCCTGATCAAACCGCTCGGAGTGAAGGTTACGCGGATCGCACGCGGCCTGCCTGTCGGAGGCGATCTGGAGTACGCGGATGACGTGACGCTTGGCGCGGCGCTTCAGCACAGGGTTGAGATATAAGGGATCGTGGGCACAGCTAAAGCTATGCCCCGCGATGGATGAAAAAGGGATCGTGGGCACAGCTAAAGCTATGCCCCGCGATGGATGAAAAAGGGATCGGGGGCACAGCTGAAGCTATGCCCCGCGATGGATGAGAAGGGATCGGGGACACAGTTGAAGCTATGCCCCGCGATGGGATGAAAAAATGATTCCTTTTGAATTGTGCGGCAGACCGCTTAAGATTGTGCACGGCTTCGGCTTCAGGCGCGAAGACGGCAAGGCACGGCGCGAAGAGATCATTGACGGCGTGCTGGAGAGGCTTTTCCGGCTGGGCTACGGCGGGATCGTAACGAACGTTGACCTCGATCAGTATCTGGAGAGCGACGCGAACTGGGAGTCGCTCAGGTATGCGGTCAGGCGCGCGAAGGAATACGGTTTTCGCGTGTGGCTGTACGATGAGCACGGATATCCGAGCGGCGGCGCGGGAGGCATCACGCTGCGCAATCATCCGGAGTACGAGGCGAAGGCGCTCGTGAAAGTTACCGCGACCGGGCTGCCGGGAGAGATCGTCGATATCGCGCTTCCCGCGAGGCACGAAAAATTCATTTATCCGGAAACAGGAATGACGGCAAGCGCAAAAGCAGACGCAAACGGAATTGCCCGCGCATACGCGATAAAGCGTCTCTACGAAGGAACGCACGCAGAACACAACGTGCATGAATCGCGCCGCTACATCAATGTGCTCGATCCCGACGCAATAAAAGCATTTATTGACAACACATACGAAGCGTACCGCCGCGAGCTTGGCGGGCTCTTCAATGAAATAGAAGCGATTTTCACCGACGAACCGTCGATAATGGCTGCGTATCTGAACGCGGGGCTGTATCCCGGACGAGTGCGCGACGAATTTGACGACTCGATGCCGCTCCTGCCGCTGGTCGTGTGGGATGACAGACTGCCCGAAAAATACGCAGAAAAGTGGGGAGAGGAACTGCTTCCGCGCCTCGGCGATCTCTTCGGCGAGCCTGATGACGCGAACAGGGTGACGCGCTTCAGATTTTTCTCGACGACCTCCGAGATGTACGAAAACGCCTTTTTCAGGCAGCTGGGCGACTGGTGCGCTTCGGCCGGCACGAACTTCTCCGGCCACGTGCTTCTGGAAGAGGAGATCCTTCACCACCCGCTGTTTGAGGGCAATATTTTCCGCTTCGTCTCCCACATGGGCATCCCCGGCATCGATATGCTGACAACGATCCCCGAGGGCATTCTGAGGCAGGCTCCCACTCCGAAACTCATCTCGTCCGCTGCGCACTGGCACGATAAGCCCGGCGTTATGTCCGAGGTCTCCGCCCACATGCAGGGCGGCATCAAGCCTCCTCTCGGCGTCAGGGAAATGAAAGGTTCCGTCGCGCTTCAGCGTGCGCTCGGCGTAACGTATTTCCCCTCGTACTACAGCGACACTGCGATTTCCGAGAACGAATTCCGCGATTTCTGTGATTTTACGGCCAATATCTGCCGCCTTCTCGAACCTGCGTACGGCAGCCGGATCTCCGCCATGGTCAACCGCACTCTCCTCCTGTCTCCGATCGAAGCCGCATTCGCGTCGTCGTCCGGTTCCGCGGAACAGCTGGGGTCAAGGAAGCATTCGGATGATGAGCGCCGCCTCGAGACTTCCTGGCAGCTGCTGAACCGCGAATTGCTGCTGGCAGGCATCGGGTACGAATGCGTTGACGCCGCAACGCTGCTGGAAGCTAAAACGCATATCGAACATCGCGGGGTGTATAACGCCGACAGCTGCTTCCGTGCGGTGATTCTTCCGTATATGAATTTCGAAGCGGACAACGTCCATCAGCTCGAGGCGAAGCTGACTAAAGCGGGCGTCATCACGGTAAGGGACGAGGCGGGCACGCCGGAGTCGGTAAAGGCCGCGGTCGAAGCCTTGCGCACGGAACTTTTCGATAAAGAAGGGATCATGCCGAACGGGACGTTCGAAGCGGAGGCAGCGACGCCGTCCGATCCGTGCGCCGATTCGCCGCTCATCATTTCCGCCTTCCGCGATACCCGTCATTTCGAGCTCGCTTTTCTGCTGGTCAACTACACTTCCGCTCCGGTAAGCGGCACCGTTTCGCTGAATCTGCCGTGCTGGACCGGCATCAAGCCCGGGAACCACGCGATAATGGTCGATCCGGACAACGGCGTTTTTACGCTCTGTGACGGCTGTTTTTCCGCCGTGACGCCTGATTCCGACAGAACAGAATACGTTTTCTCGTTCAAGGCGGAGCTAAGGCCGATGGGGGCGCTGGTGGTAGGGTTCAATTAAAGCCGGTCACAGCCGGGAAACAGCCGGTCACAGCCGGGAAAAATCCGGTCACAGCCGGGAAACAGAGGTTTAAAATGGGTATTCTTAACGATCCCGCGTTGGGCGGGAAAATAAAGGCGGTAATATTTGATATGGATGGCGTGCTCGTTGATTCCGAGCCTGCCATGTACAAGGCGTCGATCGCGGGGCTGAGGGAGTTCGGCATCGAGGCGAAGGCGGAGGATTTCAGGCCTTTCGTGGGGACCGGCGAAGACAGCTTCATCGGCAATGTTGTCCGCCTCCACGGCGGTGTGTACCGTACCGAAATGAAAGACAGGATCTACGAAATATATTGCCGCGACATTGACCGCGAACTCGTCCGGTTCCCGGCAGTCGTTCCCACCGTGCGTGCTCTTAAAGAGAAAGGCTACCTGATGGCTGTGGCGTCTGCCGCCGATGAGGTCAAGGTGAGCGCGAATATCAGGGCGTCGGGCCTTAACAGGGCTGATTTCGGCGCGGTGGTTAAAGCCGGAGATGTCGAAAAACTTAAGCCCGCCCCGGACATTTTTCTGAAAGCCGCGTCAATACTCGGCGTTTCTCCTTCGGAGTGCATCGTTTGCGAGGATGCCGAGAACGGCGTGCGTGCGGCCAAAGCCGGCGGTATGTTTTGCCTCGGTATTACGAGTACTTTTTCCGATGAGCGCCTTTCGTCGCTCGGCGCCGATTGGACGGCGAAGGATATAGGGGAGCTGATTGATTAGTTGCAAATAGCAGTGTGTCATAGAGACTAGTGATATTTGAATTATCTCTATGACGTCATAACTTTTTTTACGCTGCGGCGTGACCCGAATAATCTTCTTGATTTATCAGACCGAATGTGTGTATAATTAAATAAAGCTTGAAAAGCTAAATAAAGGAGGATTTTTTCATGAAAAAACTGTTAGTGTTTGCGTTATGCATAGCGCTGTGCATCGCAATGGCAGTTCCTTCGTTCGCCGAGAGCAAGGGCAAATACCCGGCTGACGGGCTTGTTGTCCTTTTCGAGGATGATTTCTCTGACGACGAGATCGACACTGAAAAGTGGAGCCTTCGCGAGGGCGTAACGGTCGTTGACGGAGCAATGTCGTTTGCGAACGGTGGTAACTGGATCAACGGCGGTTATTCCGCCACTGTTATTCCTGAGGAGGATGACTATTTCGAGAACTATGTTGCCGAATTTGATTTCACCAGCAACGCTCAGGATTGCTATTTCGGCGTAGGTGTACGTGCCAGTGCAAACGGTGCGTCCGAATTCCAGAACGGCGGCAGATTCAGTGTACCGTCGGCATCTGAAACCGGATCCGGTATTTCATTTGACCTTGCCATCTCCAAAAACCAGAACCCGAATGCTGTCGGATACATCGGCGTTGCCTTCAACGACGGCGGCGCATGGGGAGACGCCGAGCAGTTCCTCGTGGCTTACCCCGACGGATTTGACGGAAAGAGCGGTCACGTGATGATCGTTGACCTTGGAAATCTTATTTCCCTTTATGTGAACAACGTTGAAGTTGTTACGATCACGCTTGACGGCGCGAACGTTAAGGCTTACAACGCTGACGGGGAAGAGATCTTCAATTCTTCCGCTGCTGCATATCCCGACGAAGGTTCCGTTAACTTCTATCAAAGAAACAACTCTTATAGGGTCGACAATGTTAAAGTCAGTGAGTTCAAAGAGGGATCTGCTCCCGAGACTGCTCCTGCTACCGAACCGGCTGCTTCGTCTATCATTGACGAGAGCAAATACGACGTTTCCTACAAAATCAATAAGGACAACGCCACGAACTGGGCTAACGGAAATATCAACGGCATCGACGTTACTTACTTCTTCAAAGTAGAAGATGACGGCCTTGCAGTTGCTGTAAGAGGAATCGGCCTCAAAGACGGCGAATATGTACAGCTGAACTTCAACCCCGGTAACTATCTGTGGGAGGTTCCCGGCCAGTTCATTTCCGTCGTATTAGGCGAAAAGCTCAAAGTTATGCAGCACAACCACAAGAACGGCCTGCTTGCTGATGACAACCCCGGCGGCGCTGACATCACCGATAAGGTCGCTAACCAGGTACAGAAGACTGCTGACGGTTACGAAGTAGTATTCAAACTGCCCAAGGCTCTGTTCACCAT
>JAGADO010000095.1 GCA_017613535.1 Clostridia bacterium
AGGAGGCGCGGGTCCTGGAAAAGGAAAACAGGCTCGCCGCCGGAGGCGCGGATGCAGCCGCCCTCGGCGCCCTCCAGTCCGGCAAGTATTCGGCCCAAAGTAGTCTTGCCGGACCCTGACGGTCCTGTGAGGCACGTTATGCCGTCAGGGATCGACGCTGACAGCCCTGAGAAAATGATGTTGCTCCCGTAACTCTTATAAAGGTCGCAGATTTCGATCGGGCGCGCGGAAACGATGCCGCTGACTACTATATCATCAGAGGCGTCGTCAGCTGCGTCGTCAGCGACCTCCCCGGCAGCCGGGCCGCTGACCATCGCGGCTTCTTTTTGTACTTCATTTCCGTCAGCCGCGCTGCCGGTTACCGCGGCTGCTGTTTGTGCTTCGTATCCTGCAGCCGCGCGCTCTGTCACCGCGGCTGCCTCGCCATCCGCCTCCGCATTGACCGCCGCCTTATTCTTCCCGGACACGGTCACCTTGCGCACGGCAAGCCTGATCAGCGCCTCCATCACGACGCTCAGTATCACGACGAGCGTTGTCCACGCAAACAGATCAGGCATCTCGAGGTATATCTTAGACTCGTAAAGTCTGCGACCGATAGAAAGCTTCGGCAGACACAGCACTTCCGCCGCGATACCTGCCTTCCACGCAAGCCCCAGGGCCGTAAGAACAGACGACAGATAAGCACTCACTGACGACGGTATATACACGTTCAGGACCGTTTTTAAGCGCCCGAAACGGTAGACCCGGGCCATTTCAAGCAGATCCGGATCGGTCGAAATAAGGGCCGTTTTTAGTGCATCCCAGACGATCGGCGTGACAAGCAGAAAAACGATGAACGAGGGGATGTTATTGGCCGGGATCCACACGAGCGCGAGTATAATAAACGAGGCCACGGGCGTCGCTTTTATGATGCGTCCGGGAGGGGCAAGCAGCGCAGCCATATGTTTTGACCATGCGCTAAGCGCGGCAAGGAGCGTCCCGGCCATAATACCGGCAGCGTACCCGGCAAGGATGCGAAGGATCGTTGACCCAGCCGATCTCCACAGCTCGGACGTGCCGGACAATTCAAACAGCCGCCTGAATACTGTGACGGGGGAGGGCAGCAGCAGTTCCGAGTTGATCTTCAGCGCGAGCAGGAACCACAGTCCGAGCCAGAAGACAGCGACAGACAAAACGGTCAGGATGATACCTGCCGCTCTGCCTGCTTTTGTTTTCTTTTTAGGAGGCGAAAATACGCGTATTCCGCTTTCCGCTCTGCCGCTCTTATTGCCCTTCATATTCCTTATTTTTTGTAGTACAGTTCGCTGTCGGGCATTTTTCCGCCGACGGAAGCCGGGTTCGCCGCGTACAGCACGCCGTAGAATTCAGTCAGTATCGACACCATTTCGTTGCCGTCGATGTATACTATATTGCAGTTCGGGAGCGCCTTCCTGGCGACCGCTTCAGCGGCAACGATCCCCGCGTCCGCTATCATCTTTGATGCTTCGTCCGGATTCGCGTTGACGAACTCCACCGATGCTTTGTACTCGTCAAGGAAGCTGTCGAGCACTGCCTTGTGGCTGCTGATCACGTCTGTCGAGACGCTTATGCATCCCTGCACTGCTTCTCCGTCGCTGACTTTTTTCCATTCTTCTGTGAGGTTCAGGGCGATGCGCAGGTTTTCGTTTTTGGAGAGGGCGTTCGTGACCATCGGTTCGGGGAGCATTCCGAGCGTTGCCTGCCCGGAAATGAGCAGTGCGGCAAGCTCGCTGTGCTCGGTCTTGTATTCGACTTCGACGTTGTCAAGGCCGTTTTTTTCGAGGATGTAGTTGAGGATGTATTCGGGTGTCGAGGCCTGGCCTGTCGCGTAAAGCTTCTTTCCGGCAAGGTCCGCGATCGAATTGATCGTGTTGCCCGCTTCCAGCACGTACAGGACGCCGAGGGTGTTGACGGCGGCAACTTTATATTTTCCTTCGGTTTTTGTGTTGATGACGGCGGCAAGGTTTACGGGGAGTGCTGCTACGTCGAGCGTTCCGCTTATGAGTGCTGCGCGTATTTCGTCGGGCGAGCTGTATATCGTGATCTCGTATTTTCCGGCGCTTTTTCCGCCTTCTTTGGTGTCGCTGATGAGTTTGGCCATGCCCATGCCTGTGGGGCCGGAGAGTGCGCCGACTTTAAGGACGTAATCGTCCTCGGGTTCCGTGCTGTTCGCAGGTTGGCAGGACGCGAGCATTGCAGCGGCGATAATGACTGCCAGCAGCGCGAGTGCGATTCTTCTGATCGTGGAGTTCTTTTTGCTTTCTTTTAGCATTTTTAAAGCCTTCTTTCGTATATGCTATGTTATTTATACTGTTCCGCGAGGCGGTCGGGGGCAATTATTTCTATGCGTCCTTCCGTTCTGCGTATTATGTTTTTTGCTTCGAGGCATGCGAGTGCTCTGTATAGCGATGCGCGGCCAATGTCGAGTGTTTTCGCCAGTGCGCTCATGTTTACCTTGAATGTCAATGTGCCGTCTTTGCTGTTTTTTACGAGTTCGCCGAGGTATCTGGCGGTTTTTGTTTCGGCGCATGCTGCGGTGAAGTCGGCAATTCTTTTGTTGAGGAACCGTATTTTTTGCGACAGGTATGTGATGTAGCTTTCGGCAAAATCGGGGTTTTCGCGTATCATTTTCCTGATCGTTTCTCCCGGTATGAACCATATGTCTGCCGGTGCTGCGGCAACGACTTCTGTTACCGTTCCGTTGCTTTTTTCCGCGTTCGTCGCGAATAGTCCCGCTATTCCGAACACGTCTCCGGGTTTCAGCGTGTTGAGCCTTACCGTTTCGTCTCCCTGCCTGTTTACGATGACTGTTCCGCTCAGCACGATCCCTGCGGCTTTTTTCATCCCGTCCGGCGAGTATACTTTCTCACCGGTCTCGAAATGCACCGTGTCCTCCACGGCCCTCGCGGTCAATTCCTCTGTTTCTTTTTCGTCTGCCGCTTTGAACAGCGTGTTTTTTTTCAAGATCTCACGCGGGTCTGCCATCTTTTCCGTCTCCGAATCTCGCCTGTGTCGGCGCTTCGCCAAACTGTCTCATTTGAGACAGTTACATTATACACCATAATTTGGCAGAATGCAATACCCCTCTGGAAACCGGTCTCTGTCCCCCGTTCCACCTGTGGAAAACTCAGGTGGAACGGGGGACA
>JAGADO010000096.1 GCA_017613535.1 Clostridia bacterium
TCCACGAATGACAGCGGTATCGTCATCCACTCGTACATTTCCATCGGTTCTTCCGCAGGTGCTACTTACCAGTGCCCCGCCAAGAGCGACGATGGAACATATCCTTTCGAAGTGGGGATCGCTGAGATACCTCAGGCAGACAGTTCGAACCACAAGGTCATTTCGCAGGGTCCTTCGATCTGCATGCTCAAGCAGAAAGATTCGAAGGTTAACAATGCCGCATGGGCTTTCGTTAAGTTCCTGCTTACATCTCCCGAATTCCAGGCTGAGTTCTCGATGACTTCCGGTTATGTTCCGGTACTTAAATCCACCTTCGAGATGGACGCTTATAAAGAGTTCCTTGCCGGTGCAAACACGAACAAAGAAGGCATCGCTGCATTGTCCGCGAAGATCTGTATGGAGCAGGAAAACGCATACTTCACTTCTCCCGCATTCGTCGGTTCGTCCGACGCCCGCGACCAGGTCGGAAAGCTTCTCGTTGCTTACATTTCCGCATCTGAGGGTACCTCCGATACCGAACTCCGCAAGCTCTTCAAGGACGCTTACGACCGCTGTGTAACGCTTAACAAATAAGCCTGCATCGCTTACCGGAGGAGATAATATGAATATCAAGAAATTTCTCCGAATATTAAGGGCAGGGCTCGCTGCGCTGCTTGCATTGACGCTGGCCGTCTCGCTGCTTCTGGCGAGCGGCTGCTATGTCAATAAAAAACCAGCCGGATCTGGCGAAAGCACACCGGAAGCGGATATCGTTGGCGAATGGGATTACGTAAGGGATGCTTCGCTGCCGGACTTCGCGACGATGGTAAAGCTTAAAACATCAGACATCGAAGCTGATTTCGATAAGACAGGGCGCGGCCTCGTGACCGTCGAACAATATATTGACGGCGATACGGTCCATTTCTGGAACAATTCCCACACGGAGATCATCAAGGTGCGCTTCGTGGGCATTGACACCCCCGAATCTACCGGAAAAGTAGAACCCTGGGGCCATCCCGCTTCGATCTACACCAAAACGAAGCTGCAGAACGCTTCTCAGATCGTGCTGGAGAGCAACGAAGAGGGGACACCGACTGTTGACTCCACCGGCGAACGCTATCTTGCATGGGTATGGTACAAGCCCAACGGAAGCGACACCTGGCGCAACCTCAATATAGAGATCCTTTCTGACGGTCTTGCGATGGGCAAGAGCACTTCCTCCACCCGCTATGGTGATGTGGCAATGGATGCTCTCACCAGCGCCCGTACCGAGAGAATCAATCTGTACTCCGGAAAGCGCGACCCTCTGTTTTATTACGGAGAAACGATCGAACTGACGATAAAAGCGCTCGTAATGAACCGCTCCGCGTACAGTTCACTTAAGGTACGCTTTGAGGGCGTGGTCACTAAAGAGAGCGGCGGCGGTATCTATATGGAGCAGTTCGACGAGGATACGCAGCAGTACTACGGCGTATACGTTTACGGCGGATATGCTCCGCTGGCACCGAAATTCCTTGTGCCGGGCTACAGGCTGTCGGTAACGGGAACTGCGGACGACAATGAAAACTTCGGCTTCCAGGTATCCGGTCTTTCATTCTCGCTGATAAACCCCACCGACGACGACACAAAGATCATTGAAAAGGACGTTAAGTTTGAACCGACGCTCATAACCGCTGACGATCTGCTCACAAACGACACGCTTGAAAATACGTATGTACGCCTGGAAAACATTACGGTTAAGAGCATATACACTACCCAGAGCACAACGGACAGCAACGGGGCAATGACGCTCACCTGCACTTCCGCAGACGGAAAGACCGTGACCGTACGCACTGTTAAACTAACGCTCGACGGAGAGACCGTCACCGAAGATTATTTCGCGGGCAAGACGATGAATGTGCAGGGTATATTCACGTACTACCAGGGCAGCCCACAGCTTAAGCTGTTCACGCTCGCGGATGTTGAAATACTGCAATGATAATAAGACATAAATGACGAAACAGACAAGGAGCATCTTTATGAAAAGAAAATTACCTCTATTTTTAGTTGTTATGGTGCTGGCTCTGTCCCTTACGGCATTTGCATTCGGATGCAACAACAATAAGGGCGGAAATGATCCGGAGTCTACGGGAAAGCCCGCGGAGATCACGCAGGAACTTGTTGACGGCGCAGCGCAGATGCTGTACGAATACAACAAGCCAGGCGAGGACAACTCCGTTGCCTCCACGTTCTCGCTGCCTACGAAGATAGTTGACTACGAAGGACTCGATCTGGACGTAGAGTGGACTCTCGACGGCGGAGGCGGCCTGGTCAGCCTTGTGCCCGTAGACGGCGATAAGGTCAATGTTGTCGTCGACCCGAACGCAGATGCCGACACGCCTTTCACCGTTAAAGGCACCGTCAAAGGCGGCGAATTCTCAAAAGAGATCACGCTGAACTACGTCATCAAGGGCTTCGAAGTTGCGACCTGGGATTACTGGGCTGCCAACACGAAAGACGTGACCATGAACATCCGCGGCACCGTGATAGCGAAGTACCCCTACAACGCCGATAACAAGAATACCAGCATCTTCCTGGCGGACGCCGACGGTCAGCACGGCTACTTTGCGTACCGCATCAAGTGCGACACGCAGGAAGCGTACGACACCGACCTGGCGATCGGAAATGTGATCATTGTCAACGGCAAGACCTCCATCTACAACGGCTTCCGTGAGATGGGTTCGGGCTGCACCTACACAGTGCTCACAGGCAGCGACGGCAAACCGCTCACCGCGGAAGTGACGAAGATCGCAATTGACGACCTGTTCGACGGCAGAGAAGATCTTTCATCTGCGCTGGATCCGCTGCAGGCCATGACCGTCACCGTGAGCGGCGCGACGATCAAGAGCATTGACGACAGCGGTACGAAAGCCACCGTTACGATCGAGAAGAACGGCACCGAATTCAAGATCTTCATGAACAACACTTACACACTCACGCCCGACGAATACACCGAAATGATGAGCCAGCTGGCCGTGGGTTACGTGATCGACGCCGAAGGTTCCGTGGCCTGGTACAACGCCCCGCAGATCTACCCCTACGCCGGTACCATCACCGTTAAATCCTCGGAGATCTCGGACGCGGATAAGATCAGCAACGAGATCGCTTCGCTCGCGATCCCCGAGTTCGTATCCGAAAAAACTACCGTTCATCTTCCTGTGACCGGAGCGGCTTACGAAAACGTTACTTTCGCATGGGAAGTCAAGTCTGGAACGGCAGCCGTCATCGAAGGCGATGATCTGGTCATAACTCCCGGCAACGCATTTGAGACTGTTAAAGTAGCCGTCAGCGCAGCCTGCGGCAGCGAGACCGGGTCCGCAGAGTTCGACGTGACCGTTATGCCCCAGAATATGAGCCAGGAAGACATCGTCAACGCCATTTACAATGTTGACGCAGGCAAATCTCTTCCGGGAACGTTCACCCTTACCGGCGTGATCACCAAGGTCAATACGGAATTCAGCTCCGAATTCAATAACGTTACCGTCACCATTAAGGTGGGCGATCTCGAGGACAAGCAGATCCAGTGCTTCAGAATGAAAGGCGAAGGCGCAGATAAAGTTGCCGAAGGCGACACGATCACCGTAACCGGCGTTCTGAAGAACTACAACGGCACCCGTGAATTCGATGCGGGCTGCACACTTGATTCCTACACCAAAGCCGGCGGCGAGACTCAGCCCACTGAGCCTCCTGTTGAACCCACTGAGCCCCCTGTAGAGCCTACACAGCCTCCCGTAGATCCTACCGAACCTCCGGCAGAAACACCCGAAGAGATATTGACGAAGCTTTACGCTCTTCAGCCCGGCGAGGAACTTGAAGGCGAATACACGCTGACGGGCGTCATCTCTGCTATCAACACCGAATACAGCGCTCAGTTCGGTAACGTTACCGTGACCATCGTCGTGAACGGGGACGAGGCCAGACCGGTCCAGTGCTTCAGACTGAAAGGCAACGGCGCAGACACCATTAAGAAGGGCGATACCATTACCGTTAAAGGCAAACTCAAGAACTACAACGGCAAATTCGAGTTCGATGCAGACTGCGAGATCGTCCGCATCGACAATGTTGCCGAGCAGCAGGAGAATCCGTACAAGACGACGGAGGATATCATTAACGCGCTGTATGCTCTTAAGGACAACGAAGTCCTCACAGGACCTTTCACCCTCACGGGCAAGATAAGTTCCGTTGACACCGCGTGGAGCGACGAGTTCGGAAATATCACCGTTACGATCATCGTTTCCGGATTTGAGGACAAACCGGTCATGTGCTACAGGCTGGCAGGCGACGGAGCCAAGGACCTCAAGGTCGGCGACGTCATCACCGTTACGGGCAATTTCAAAAACTACAAAGGTACGTATGAGTTTACGCAGGGCTGTACTTTGGACAGCGTGACTGCGGGCTGATACGCTGAAGGCGGCCGGACAGAACGGTATCTGAAACAGAACCGTTCATCCGGTCGCCTCTTCTTCCAAATACGGCGCGGAGGCGTTGCCTGAACGGGTCCGCCGCCGTTTTGCGGCTTGAACTAATTGACCTTAATATGATATAATTCGAGGCAGAGCGGCGTTGCCCGCTAATACTGGAGGTGTAAATTGAATATGGTCAGAAAAATCGTTCCGATGATGATCGTTGTAGCTATGCTTATAACATCTTTCGTCGTTTTCGGCAGCGTAAAAGCAGGCGCGGAAGATGCAGTTAACATTTCCGCATCTGAATTCGGCGTTGCAAATAGTGAAGTAGCTGATTCTTATACAGTAAAAGGAATCAGCTTTAAGTTTGAAAAGGGAACAGGTTCGAATGATCCGAAATATTATGACAGCGGCAGTGCTGTCAGAACTTATGCCGGCAATACGATGACGATCTCGGCCGAAGGGGCTATTACGAAAATCGTGTTCACGATCGATACTGCAAAAACTGGAACGGCAACAGCATCCACCGGCGAATATAATGCAGAAACGTTGACCTGGGAAGGCA
>JAGADO010000097.1 GCA_017613535.1 Clostridia bacterium
GTACGACCCGTACTGGAGCGTTGCCCCGCCCGTTATATTGTTTGCGGCAATGCTTAAATACAAGCTTTTCAGCGCGAATGCGTTTCTTTTGCTTGCCGTCGTGCTGATCTGGGCGGTAAGACTGACGGTGAACTGGGCCGTTACTTATAAGGGGCTCGGGCACGAAGACTGGCGTTACGCGATGTACAGGCAGAAGTACAACAAATTCCTGTTCGGCGTGATCAATTTCATTGGCCTCCAGTACGTTCCGACGATAGTTGTGTACGCGGGGCTCGTCGGTGCCCTGTTCGTGATACAGGTGGAAGGCTTCAACCCGCTGATCCTGATCGGCCTCGCAGTCATGCTGACCGGAGTCACGCTCGAGATACTTGCCGACACCTCCATACACAAATTCCTCCGCGAACACAAACTCGAACGCCGCACGTGCGACATTTCCGTCTGGAAATACTCCAGACATCCCAATTATTTGGGCGAAATGACGTTCTGGACCGGCATTTTTGTCGCATTCGTGCTGCTCCGCCCCGATATCTGGTACTGCGGCCTCGGATTCCTGCTCATAATCGCCCTTTTCCTGACCGTTTCGATACCGCTCATGGAAAAACACAACCTCGAACGGAGGCCCGACTACGCGGAATACAGGCGCAGGACGTCAATGCTGCTTCTTCTCCCTCCCAAAAAACCGTAGCAGGCACACACTGCTGCGCGATGCGGCGGCGGTCAATGTTTTTTTTCGGGCACCCGGCAACAAAAATTTGCAAACCATTTGACAGCTGTGATATAATAACAGTGTAGTATTGTCTACAGGAAGCAGCATTACTTTGCCCAGGCATACGCCGGACAAAAGGGAGCGTATACAAATGAAAAAAGCACATGTAATTATTGCATTGATCGTAACGGCAGTCATACTTACATCCTTTGTGTACGGAGGAAGTAAGGTATTATCCTCGTCTCTCGACGATATCCAGGAACGAATCGGAGACGCCGGAGACAGAACAGACGACATTGCCGACGAACTCCAGAAAATAAACGAAAAATTGTCCGACCGTCAGAACGAACTTGACGAAATGACATATAAATATACAGAAATGCTGCGCGAAAAGCAGCAGAACAGCGACGAACTCGCGGCCCAGATAGAAGACCTCGAGGAAATGTACGCTTCCATCCTTGAACTCCAGCAGACGATCGACGACGCGCAGGCCGAATACGACGAAGCACTCGCACTCTTCTATAAAAGAGCAGCCGTGACCAGCCGCTATACGAATTACAGCCCGCTCAAACTGTTCACCGAATCCCGCAGCATATTCACATACACCGACCTGACCAAACTTGTGTCCAACCTTCTCGAATCCGACAGAGCCGAGATGGAAAGACTCACATACATGAAGAGAGACCTTGAAAACAAACGCGAGCTTGCCGAAGCCATGTCAGTCGATATGGAAGCGGCCATAGCCGAAAAAGAAGCCGTTATCGCTAAACTTAAGGCCGACCAGGAGATCCTCGAAGAAGACATGCTCACGAGCAGAAAAGCGATCGAAAAGCTTGAGATCCAGGAAGACCAGCTCGAGCAGGAATCCGCCGCGCTCGCAAAAGAGATAAAAGCTCTGCGCAAAGAATACGACAGGATTCTCGAAGAGCAGCGCAAGGCTAAGGAAGAGGAAGAGCGCAAGGCAAGAGAAGCCGCGGAGAAAGCGGCACGTGAGGCCGAAAAGAATAATAACAGCGGAAACAGCGGGAACAGCAGCAGTAATAACAAGGGCTTCCCGGAAGACGAAACAAAAATGGTCTTCCCGGCACCTTCCGGCATCAGGATCACATCTCCGTACGGCTGGCGCATACACCCGATCTATAAGACAGAAAAATTCCACAACGGAATCGATATATCAGCTCCTGGAGGATCAGACATCCTTGCCGCTCTCAGCGGAACGGTCACTAAAGCAAGATGGAGCGATTCGTACGGCTGGTACGTGCAGATCTATCACGGCGACGGAATGACGACGCTCTACGGACACGCGTCTAAACTGCTTGTCGAGGAAGGCGATTACGTAGAACGCGGACAACGCATAGCGCTTGTCGGCACGACGGGCGTCTCGACCGGTAATCACCTCCATTTCGAGGTCAGGATCGACGGAGAGACGAGAGACCCGATGGACTATCTGCCCGATTTCTTCGGCTGATACGGGACAATATCAAAAACACGGGGCAGCTGACAGGCTGCCCTTCTTAAACGCAAAAAAGGAGACGTAAAGTATGGAGAAAGCAAAAATGTTAAAAGCTGTGCTGCTTATTGCGCTTGTCGTCGCCGCTGTCTTTTCGTGTGTATCATGCAGAACGGAAGTCATACAGTACGGTGTAGTTGAAAAAGGATACGTTCCCGACATCAAAGGAACGGTAAAGATCTCCGCATACAACTCCGCAGGCGAAGAAGGAAAAACATCGATACGCGCCCTTGCCTCCGCATTCGAAAGCAAATACCCGGGCACGAAAGTAAACGTTGATATTTCCATCACGGACCAGGCGAGCACCGCGAACAGGATCGCTTCCGGAGACATCGGAGACGTGTTCTTCTTCTGGGAAGAAGATACGTATTCGTATGCGATCTCAAACAACGCGATAATGAACCTGACGCAGTACCTTGAACCTCTCGGAATAGATATCGGAAACATCTACAGCGGCACGATGGACCTTGGCAGGATCAACGGAAACATATATATGGTTGCCCGCGACCACACCCACGTGACGCTGATATACAACCGCGACGCACTCGTTGCCGCAGGTCTGTCTGATCCGAAGAGCGGATGGACGTGGGACGACTTTAAAAACTACTGCGAAAGATTGACCATTGTCGGAGATGACGGAAAATACGAGCAGGTCGGAGCGAGCATCAACTTCAGCTACGGCCCGGCGATCATCCCCGTACTTCAGGGCTGGGGCGGAAAATGGGTCGATACGATCAATAAAAAGATCGACCTTACATCCGAAGACGTCGTAAAAGGCATTGAAGAGATCATCGGACTGATGGAAAAAGGCTATATGATCCCGACCGGAGCGACCGGCGAGATGAGCGCGAAATACAGCAAAGTCCAAAACAGCCGCATCCGCACCGTGTTCAACGACTCTGTATTCCCCGAGCTCGCGTCAAGATGCAAGGAATATGAAAGTTTCAACGTAGACTGGAACGTGTGCGACTGGTTCGCTTACCCGGTCCATTCTGTCGGAGCAGGGGCAACAGGTTTCGGCGTTTATAACAGGACGAAGAATCCCGACACAGCCGCTGCGCTCGCCCTGTTCTTCTACACCGAAGACGGACAACGCGCTTATAACGGCCAGATCGGAGGCTCGGTCCCGAACGTCAGATCGCTCGCACTTGATTCTTTTTGGAGAGTAGGCGGAAAAGAGGACACGAATTACGATGCGTATGTAAGCTTTCCTGACAACGACGTTGTCGGTAAGTTTGAGTGCCTTATGCCTTCCGAGATCGCATCCATCATCAAGGCCCAGATCGGCAACGTCTTTTCTAATTATTTCTCCGGAAAAGCCGATTACAGAGACACGCTCCAGAAGATCGAGCAGCAGTGCAACGAGAAGTGGCAGGTTATTTACGGGGGCTGACGTTCAGCCCTTTGAAAGCCTGAACTCGGCGAGCAGCAGATCGACCATGCGGCCGTAGCTCCTTGTCCCGTCGGGAATGTTCTGGATCTGAAGATATGTATCATTGACTGCCGTCGAAATTTTCGCCGGCAGTTCGTTTTTTTGCTCAAAGCTGCGCCAGAATTTGTTTGCGGCAGACATGTCCCTTAAAATACCCACGTTGATGCGGGGCCTGACCTGATCGTACGCGGCCGAACTTGCGCTGTAGAGCGCGTTCAGACAGTACGACAAGGCCTGCGCGTAGCCGGAATACTGAAACAGCGGGTCTGGATTGCTGATCGCGGCAAGGTATCCGACGTAGTTTGCCTCGTCCTCGCGTGCGACTCCGCGCTGGTGCGCCATCTCGTGGCAGATCGTGTGCGGAAGCTCAAAAAGCGGGGTATTGACATTGACGATCGCCTCGGGCGAGATGTACGGATAAATGCCGCTGATCTGGAAATAGCACATTGCCGTCGACGTCAGAGCCGGTTTGGGAGTCGTGTAAAATCCCTTGAAATCCGGGAACCGTTCGAGCAGCGCATCGTAACCGTCGGAGGCCATATAAAACATATCGTATACGGTCAGCGTTGTTGTCACAACGCCGTTTTCGTCCTGGCTGAGCTTGTTCCTGCACTCCGCCGCCTTATCATTCAGGTATTCGCACAGCTCCATGAGTTCGTATATGTCCGAATCGTGCACGTCGTAACCGTTTCTTTCGGCGAACGTCAGCGTGCTGTAATTAAATCCTCCGAATATCACGAACAGGATCACGGCGGCGGATGCGAGAGCGACAATATTCAGCCCGTACCTTGCGATCGGCTTTGCGCTTTTTCTCCTAAAGCAGAGGATCACCGAGATGATCAGCGCCAGCGGGACGGCAACGATCAGTACGAGCAGTATGACTTCTCCGACCGAGAACGGGAAGAGATTGAACAGCCATTTAACGGGCAGCGATATGTATTTGAAAATATGCTTCGTGTATACATTCGTCGTAAGCTTCGGCAGACGGCGGCTCAGCAGCAGAAGTCCTACGCAGATCAGCGCCGCGCCCAGGAGCGACAATGTAAAGATAAGTTTTCTTTTTAGTGTTTTTTTGCGTTTCGGTTTTTCGGTCTTCATCGTTTTTTTCATATATTACGGCGCGCGGTCGCACACCTGCCTGCTTTCAGGTTTATAGTGCGTTTTTACCATATTCCGCGGCTAATTTCAAGCGTGCAATTTATCGGTGCGGCAAAGAGTTTGCCGGGATCCATTCAAGGGGGATCGGACAATTTCTGTTTAAACAGGTTTCTTCAAATTCTGAATACGTGAACGGGACAGCTACCTTTGTGTAGCATCTGATTCCGGCACAACTGGATAAAAGGCAGAGGGATTCGCCCACGCAAAATCTTCTCGGCAATATTATAAGATTTTGCTTAAAGGGCCCTCCTCGCTGGAATATGTCACTGGCATATTCCTACGCACATATTATTCGATCTCTTTCCTTGTCTGAACCTGCGAAGCCGTGAGGTATGCGGAGAATTTCGTTTTCCCCGAAATTTGCAGCATACTCACGGTTCGCCGCTAACGCTCGGTTCGAATCCCCTTTTTTTGACGGAGAAAGAGGGATTCGCCCACGCAAAATCTTTGCAGCACCAATATAAGATTTTGCTTAAAGGGCCCTCCTCGCTGGAATATGCCACTGGCATATCTCTACGCACATATTACTCGATCTCTTTCCTTGCCTGAACCTGCGAAGCCGTGAGGTATGCGGAGAATTTCGTTTTCCCCGAAATTTGCAGCATACTCACGGTTCGCTGCTAACGCTCGGTTCGAATCCCCTTTGTTTGGTCAAAAAAACAGCACCCGCAGGTGCTGTGTTTTTGACGGAGAAAGAGGGATTCGAACCCTCGAACCGCTTCTGGCGGTTACACGATTTCCAGTCGTGCGCGCTCGACCAACTACGCGATTTCTCCAGGTCGAAGGCGATTATACTTTATTGTGCAGTGCTTGTCAACCGTTTTTTGACGGGAGGCTCTGCTCCCGAATCGTAACGGATTTCGGCAATACTGTTTTGTGCATAGCTCATTTCCAATATATGGCGCATTTCCACGATTTCTACGATTTCGGGAGCAGAACATTGACGGGATCTAATGAACGAGTTATCGCCGCACGTTTTTTTAATTGACACATTTGCGCACTTCTGCTAAAATTCGATCATCAACAAACTGTTTGCAGGAAAAAGAAAACAAGGCAATAATAGACCATACGGAGGTGTTAACATGAACAAACGAGGACTGGCATTATTGATCGCAATAATCATTTTGGGAAGCTGCATCGCATTTACCGCTTGCGATAAAATAATGGGCGGAGGAAGTAAACTGTTCTCCGTTTCCGATAAGAGGGTTAAAATTGCAGCAAGCGACGGAAAAGACACACTGTGGATACTGGCGAAAGGCAAGTTCATTGAAGCAGAGAAAGGCAAACTCAATACTTCATCGGGCGTTAACGTGCTTCAGAATGCGGCCGGCGACAAAGCGGCGATCAGCGTCGTGCTGAATAACGATTCGACCAAATTACTGTATTTTGACGGCGAAAAAGTATCAGAGATCGCGACCGCAAAAGAAGACTCCTATTTTTACGATGCTGTCATTTCCGCCGACGGCAATGGCGTGGCATATTCGCTTTGGGATAACGATAAAGAAGAATTGTCCTTGTATCTTTTCGACGGGAAGAAGGTCGAAAAGATAGCCAAGAATGCACATATTATGGCAATTTCTCCGAACGGAAAGACGGTCTGCTATAAAAAGTATTCAAAAGACGGCGATTCGTATTCTGAAGATTTCCGCGGCTGCTTCTACACCGGAGGCGAGGAATACAGTCTGGGTAATTACAGCACCCCGTTCGCCATCGCCGATAACGCCAAATACGTCTATTTCGAGAGAGAAGCTTCCGACGGAAGCACTGTCATCTATGTGCAGAAAAAGGACAACGAGGACAGCCGTCAGAAAATCATGAATATCTCCGACGGATTCAATTCATGCGCATTCAACTGTGATTGTTCACAGGCGATATACACAGTCTCAGACCGCGGCACATATATTGTCAAGGACGGCGCGGAACCTCAGAAACTGACGTCGAAAGAATGCTACCCTCTTGCCCCTGATAATACCGAGTATGCTTATTATGACAAATCATTCGAAGGTGCGGGATACTACAATATCTGCACTTCCGGCATAAGTGATTTCACGAGCGACAAACTTGTCTGGACGACCATGAGCGGAGGCTATGTTACAGGTATATTTAAAATCACGAAAGACGGGACAGAAACACTTGTCAGCGGCGAGGACATGTACCATGTGATGCTTGCGGAAGACCTTCATACCGTCATTTACGTAAAAGACGGAACACTCTGGGCGATCGATTCAAGCGCGAAGGACCCGGAACCGGTTAAAATACTGAATGTCACCGAAGTGTACAAGTGGGAAGTTCCCAACGACGGATATACAGTCTACTACGTTGACGAGTTCTACGATTTTTACGCAAAGAAGGGCTCCGAGAAAGCAACCAAGATAATGGAAGCTAACGACGAGGCTGCTCAGTCGATCAGGACCTTCAAGGGAGATCTCTATCTGATCTATGAAGGCGAACTGTACACCAGCAGCGGCGGTAAAGCAGTGAAACTCGAAGGAGCGGGAAAAGATCTCGATTATATGATGGTGATCGGCTCTTCGCTTCTGGTGCAGAATAAATCCGGAGAGTATATTACTACTGCTGACGGCAAGACATTTTCGAAGTTTGACGGCTCTAAATAACAGGCTTTCACCGACTGTTATTCAACGAAGCTTTTAATTACCGGGAGGCATAATATGAACAAACGCAAACTGGCGATATTGACCGCGCTGATCGTACTTGCACTTTGCATTGTCCTTGGCGCGTGTGCAAAGAAAGGCCAGGAAGAAACCAAACCCACCGACGCCGCGACCGTGACCGATGAACCTGCAGTGACGGAGAAACCGACAGAAAAGCCTACGGAGAAACCTACCGAAAAGCCGACAGCCGCACCTACGGCCGCGCCAACGGAAGAGCCGCAGAACGATAAAAAGTATACGATCCCTTACGTGACCAGGGGCCTCTATGCGCTATATGAGGGCAAATACAATACCGAGGACGGTCTCGACACCGAATCGACGGTGTGGAAAGATCTTTCCGGAAACGGCAACGACATCGTTGACCTTAAGCTCGGCGAAAACCTTAAGTGGACCGAAGACGGCCTTTATATCAGTGCCCAGAAGATCATCCTGCCCGCAGAGATCGCGGAACTGATCAACGGGAACGCGTATACAGTAGAGTATACTATATCTGATTTCGAGGTGACCGGCTCCGACTACGCTACGTTCCTCAACAGCGACGGCAACGATAATTTCGCGCTCTTCTACAGGATCGGTACCGACGAGCTTGAATTCAAATGCAACAATGCCGTTGGCCAGAGGCCGAACATGGGCAATGCACGCGAACTCCTTTCGGACGGCACCGTCACTATCGCCGTAACGTTCAGCTCCGGCGACGTGACCGAACTGTACTTTAACGGAGAATATGTTGCCGACAGAGATACCGGTTCCTCCACGAATATGGCGGGCAATTTCTTCATCGGCCATGCTGATTCTACCAGATCGTACAAGGCTCACGTGGTCTCGCTGCGTATCTACGACAGAGTACTGAGCGAGAAAGAACTTGCGGCCAACCACGCTGCAGCAGGAACGGTTGCTCCCAATCCGAATTACGTTCCCGCTGACTGATGCCCGGACCGATGCTCGAAACGCCGATAAAAACAGGGAGCAGAGTCATACCGAACAGGATCGTCCTCCAGCCGATGGAGGGGTGCGACTGCGGCCCGGACGGAGCGCCCGGAGAATTGACCGTCAGAAAATATCTGAAGGCGGCGCAAAGTGCGGCTGGGACGATCTGGATGGAAGCCGCGGCCGTCTGTCCGGAAGGAAGGACGAACCGCAGGCAGATGATGCTCACTGAAGAGACGCTCTGCGCATATAAAGCGCTCGTTAGCAGCATGCGCGAACTCGCTATGAGAGAGTGCGGGACCGATCCGGTCATCATAATGCAGCTTACGCATTCCGGCAGGCAGAGCATCGTCCCTATGACCGCGTACAGAAACGCGATATACGAAGAACGCAGGCCCGCGGGGGACGAAAACATCGTCAGCGACGAATACCTTGATACACTCCTCGAAAAATACGCGAAAGCGGCCGAACTTGCCGCGATCGCCGGGCTCGACGGAGTCGACGTAAAATCCTGTCACGGATATCTGATGCAGGAGCTGCTGAGCGCTTTTTCGCGCCCGGGCAAGTACGGCGGCTCGTTTGAAAACAGGTCAAGACTATATATTGATACGATAAAAGCTGTCAGGGCGGCAATGCCCGAGGATATGCTTCTCACGGCGCGCCTGAGCGTTGCGGATATGGTGCCGTACCCGTACGGTTTCGGCACAGACAAAAAAGGGGCGCCGGACCTTGCCGAACCTGACATGCTGATAGAGAAAATGGCTGAAGCGGGCGTCAACATTCTGAACGTCACGCTCGGAAATCCGTACTATAACCCGCACATAAACCGCCCTTTCCGAAAGGGTCCTTACGAACCGCCCGAGAAGCCTGAAGAAGGCCTTGCGCGGTTCGAATTTATTGAAAAACATATTAAAGAGCGTTTTCCGGGACTTACGGTAGTCGGTTCCGGTCTTTCTTATTACGGGAAAGACTCGCTTTCACAGGCGGACAGGCAGCTCCGCGAGGGCGTCTGTGACCTGGCCGGATTCGGCAGGATGTGGATCGCGTATCCCGGGTTTTACAGGGACTATCTCGAAGGGCGGTTCGAGCCGCGTAAATGCTGCGTGACGTGCTCGAGATGCACCGAACTGATGCGAGGCGGGAGGCCATCCGGATGCGCCGTCTTTGACGAAGAATACAGGAAACTTTACGGGGAGATGAAGAAATGAAGACTGCGATCGTAACTGGAGTTCTCGGAGGTATAGGCAGAGCAGCAGCCTCTATGCTGCTGGAAAAAGGCTGGCGTGTCGCAGGAATGGACGTAGGAGAAAAAAGCGATATTGACAGCACGAACTTCACGTACGTTCAGGGAGATATTTCCGACAAAGCATCGAGAGAGAGGATCATTGCCGCTGCGCTCGAAACGGGGGAGTTCACGGCGCTCATAAACGTTGCGGGCGTTGCGCCGAAGGTGCGTGCGGACCTGCTCGATATGACTGAAGAAAGCTACGACCGCGTCATGGGGATCAATACGAAAGGCACGCTGTTTCTGACGCAGGCTGCGGCGAAAGAGCTGATACGGCTCGGAAATGGCGGGTATATCGTCAATATCTCTTCGTGCTCCGCTTATACGAGTTCCGTCAGCCGCGGGGAATACTGCATCTCCAAGGCGGGCGTGTCAATGATAACGAAGCTTTTCGCGGACAGGCTCGCCGGTGACGGGATCACGGTCAACGAGATCTGTCCGGGGATCATTGCCACCGGTATGACCGCGGCGGTGAAGGATAAATACGACAAACTGATCGGCGAAGGACTGGTGCCGGTAAAGCGCTGGGGGCAGCCGGAAGATATTGCACGCGCGATCTGTGCGCTGTGCGACGGAACGTTCGGGTACACGACGGGAGAATCGATAATTGTCGACGGCGGTATGCATATAAGGAGGCTGTGAAACAGCGGCATGGGCATCGGGATGAAACGGTACGACTCGATCATAATAGGCACAGGCGCGGCCGGGTACAACGCGGCGGACAGGCTTTTCGGGCTGGGCGTCAGGAATATCGCGATCGTCACCGAGGGGCGGTTTATGGGCACGTCGCGCAACACCGGGAGCGATAAGCAGACGTACTACAAGCTCTCTTTATGCGGAAGCGAAGGCGACAGCGTGCGGCAGCTGGCTGATACGCTCTATTCGGGAGGCGGTGTGAACGGAGAGCACGCTCTGGCTGAAGCGGCATATTCCACGCGCTGCTTTATGCGCCTGGTAGAACTTGGCGTGCCTTTTCCGTCAAACGAATTCGGCGAGTACGCGGGGTACAAAACCGACCACGATCCGCGCTCGCGGGCAACGTCCGCCGGGCCGCTTACGTCGAAGTTTATGACCGAGGCGCTCGAGCGCGCGGTGCTCGAAAAAGGTATTGAAATAATCGACAATACGCGTGTTATAAAGATATTGACGGACGGGAGCGGCGTGTGCGGCATCGCTTTTGTGGACACGCAGACGGGAGAGCCGGGCGAGATCGCGTGCACGAATGTTGTCCTTTGCACCGGCGGTCCTGCGGCAATATATCTGAATTCCGTCTATCCCGAGAGTCAGTCCGGAGGCACTTCACTGGCGATCGAAGCGGGGGCGGAACTCGCGAACATGGAAGAGTGGCAATACGGCATTGCCAGCACCGGCTTCCGCTGGAATCTGTCCGGAACGTATCAGCAGGTATTGCCGCGGTACATATCCGTTGATGCGGACGGAAACGAAACGGAATTTCTGTACGACGCCCTGGGCGTAAGGTCGCTCGGGCTTATATTCTTAAAAGGGTATCAGTGGCCGTTCGATACGCGCAGGGCGGACGGTTCGTCGCTCGTGGATCTGCTTACGGCCGAACAGATAAAGAAGGGGAACAGCGTCTTCCTGGATTACACGCGGAACCCGAAAGGGCACGAACGCGGCTTCGAAGTGCTGCCTGAAGAGGCATACGAATACCTGAGGCGATCCGGAGCGCTGTTCGGGACGCCTATAGAGAGGCTCGAAAAGATGAACTCCGGGGCGATCGAACTGTACGCGTCACACGGGATAGACATCAGGCGTGAGAGGCTTAAAATAGCCGTATGCGCGCAGCACTGCAACGGAGGGATAGATGTTGACGGGAACTGGGAAACGCGCGTAAAAGGCCTCTACGCGGCCGGAGAAGCGGCCGGAACGTTCGGTGTGTACAGACCGGGCGGGAGCGCGCTTAATTCGACGCAGGCTGGCAGTCTGAGGGCCGCCGAGCATATCGCACGGACACGCAGAAAAAGCTCCCGGCGCGCCCCGGACTATGAACTTCCGGAGCTCAGGTTCGGGCGATCGAATCTGGCTGAGCTAAAGGCTAGGCTCAGGGAAGGGATGAGCAGGTACGCGGATTTCGACAGGAGCACGGAAGGAATGAAAGACCTCTTCGGGCGCGTGAGCGACGTGTGTGATAAATTCTTCGAGATCGCCGTCGCGGGGTCAAAGGCGGAGCTGGCCGAGCTGTTCAGAGTGTACGACGCGTACGTAACGGCGAGAACGGTATTGTCGGCAATGCTTACTTCCGCCTCGGAGATAGGAAGCCACGGCTCGGCGTTTGTTGACCGGAGACCTAACACTGACCCGGACGGCGTGCGAAGGACAAGGACGGTCACCAGTGGTGCATTGTCCCGCATCGTTCCGGTGACGCCCATGCCAGATCCGGAGCTTTGGTTCGAAACGCTTTTAGAGAGACAGCGCAGGCGTGCCTCGGAAGCAGCCGGCGGTATGAACGGCGGACAATAACAACGTCAGATTTGGAGGGCATTTATGAGCGATATTCCGGACGGTGTGCGCACGATGCGGATCACGACCGCTGAATTTATACGAACCAGACTCGACAGATCATTTGCGGAACTGGACGACGCCGCAAAACTGGCCGAAGAAGGGCGCGTGGCCGAAGCCGAGCATGCATATGCGGAGTTCGTGCGAGCGAAACTCGACCCGGAACGCTTTTTCTCCAAACCGTACCCGGGTCAGGAAAACGTATGGAAAAAAGCCCTGGAAATCGACCGTGAAATATATGAGCGCATGCAGCGCGGCGCCGTGATGTCGTGTAATTATTTGCACGAATTCGGGCCGGACGGGATACAGTGGGAAGCGAATCCGACGCCAAACAAATACGCTGAATGGACGTGGCAGCTGAACCGGCACCACGAATTTATTGCCCTTGCGCGGCTGTACCGCGAGACAGGCGACGAAACGATACCGTACTTTTTCGTAAAGCTGTGGCGGTCGTGGCGCGAACAATGCGATTGTCCGTACGACGCTTCCGGCATCACCACGCTCGCGTTCCGGACAATAGAGATAGGCATCCGCATGCGCTACAGCTGGCATTGCGCCCTCCACGCGTTTTACCGCTCTCCGGCGTTCACCGACCACGATATCTGCGATTATTTCGCGTCAATGTGGGAGAATGCCGACCGTCTGCGCCGCCTTCACCGCCCCGTAGGTAACTGGCTGTTTATGGAGATGGCAGGGCTGTTCGTGACAGGGCTCCTGTACCCCTGGATCTCTGACGCGCAGGGCTGGAAACAGTACGCGCTCGACGTGCTTGCGGGAGAGGTGGAAAAGCAGCTGTATCCCGACGGTTTTCACGTCGAACTTTCGACCGGATATCACTCCGTGGTCGTGTTCAACACGCTCGACGTCATTTCTTTCGCGAACCTGATGGGCGAACCTGTTTTAGGCAGACTGGCCGAGGCGCTTGCACCCGCGTTCGATCTTTACATAAAACTCGGCGATCCGACGCTTCACACGCCCGATCTGAACGACGGTACAAGGGCGGATGTTTCAAAAGAGTGCCGGACTGCGCTGGGAGTGTTTCCGGACAGGCCGGATTACAAATATTTCGCCACGAAGCGCGCGGAAGGGAAGCCGCCGGAATACGTTAACACGTATATGCCGTACAGCGGCATAGCGGTGTTCAGGGATGACTGGTCTTCTGACAGCCAGTGGGCGTTTTTCGACGGAGGTCCGTTCGGGCTCGGTCATCAGCACGAGGACAAGCTGAATTTCCTGCTCTACGCGTACGGAAAGGAGCTCCTGTGCGATACGGGCAATTACGCTTACAGCCGGTCTTTGATGCGTGCGTTCGTGCTTTCGGCCGCGTCGCACAATACCGTTATGGTGGACGGCAATGGCCAGAACAGGCGCGGAAAGTACCGGTGGCACGACGGTGATCTGAACAAATTGTCCGGGCTCGAAGTGAAGTTCGGGGACGGCTTCGATATCGCCGAAGCGGTGTACGACGAAGGATTCGGGCCGGAATATATTGACGTCACGCACAAACGCACGGTCGTGAAAGTTAAAAACAGGCCGCTGGGGCTGAAAACGTTTTATCTGATCATTGACCGGCTCACGTCGAACGACGGCAAACCGCATGCGTACGCCGCCCGCTGGCAGCTCGAGGCAGTGCCTTATTTGATGCGCACCGGTTTGGATAAAACTGCGGGCAGGCCGGAAAATTTCATTCCTGAATATGCCGCACCGCGGCGTCTCGGGTCGGTGATAAGCGCTGATTACGGCGACGGCGTCACGCTTACGCTCGCATCGGGAGAGAACGCAACGGTGATCTGCGGTTCGATGAGTCCTTTTGCGGGCTGGAGAACGCCTGACACGCCTGCGCCTGCGGTCGATTTTACGGCGTTCGGAGAGGCGGCAAGGATAGTGACGCTGATCTATCCGTCGGACGAGGGCTGTCCGGTTCGCTCAGTGGAATACACGCAGGACAATATGTCGGGGCCGGTGACGGTCAGGCTTTCAGACGGGCGCGAGTGGGTCTTTGAAGAGCAGTTGGTCGATGAGCGGCTTAATAAGGAGTGATCGTTTTGAATATCGATTTTGGCAAACATCCTGTAATACCTGTTGTTAAAATTTCAGATGCAAAAAAGGCTCCGGCGCTGGCAAGGGCGCTGCTGGATGGCGGCATCGGAATTATGGAGATCACTTTAAGGACGGAAGCGGGGCTCGGGGCGATCGCTTTGGCGTCGGAAGAAGTGCCTGAAATGTGTACAGGCGCAGGAAGCGTGATGGATGCAGAAAGTGCCCGCACTGCCATAGCCGCAGGGGCAAAGTTCGTGGTTTCGCCCGGCTTCGACGCAGGAACGCTTGAAGTATGCCGCGAAAAGGATATACCGTACGTGCCCGGCTGCGCGACCGCAACGGAAGTGCAGAACGCGTGGAACCACGGGCTTAGGCTCGTCAAATATTTTCCCGCCAAAATGCTCGGAGGAGTAAAAATGCTGGAGGCATTGTCCGCGCCGTTCCCCGGGATGTTGTTCATGCCTACGGGCGGGATCGACGAGGGCAATATCGGTTCGTACCTTCGCCTGGAGTGTGTTCCTGGAGCGGGCGGGAGCGCTGTTGCCCCTGCGTCGGTCATTGACGCGGGCGGATTCGAGCGCGTGACGTTCAACGCCAAACGGTACGTGGCTGCTGCTGAGCGTGCGCTTAATGCGGGCAATGATTCCCTGCCCGATGAATCTGTCTGGCAGGGCGGTCTCAGGCGCAATCCGGTTAAGAACAGGAACGTCCGGTTCGCGTCTCTCGGCGAGCTGATGATGCGCCTAACGCCCCCTGACCGCGAACTTCTTAACGGAGCCGAAAGTTTCGACGTATTTTTCGGCGGCGCGGAGGCCAACGTCGCTATTTCGCTCGCGTGTATGGGTGTCCCGTCGTCGTTCATATCCAAATTTCCCGAAGGCGACATAGGCGACGCGGCGATCGGAACGCTCCGCAGATACGGCGTTGACACGTCAACCGTGCTGAGGGGCGGTAACCGCCTTGGCATTTATTATCTGGAAAAAGGTGCCGGTGAGAGGCCGCCAAAGGTCATTTACGACAGGACCGGCAGCGCGATATCCGAAGCCGATCCGGCCGAGTTCGACTTTGCCGAATTGTTTAAGGACACGGGCTGGTTCCACATGACCGGGATCACTCCGGCGCTCTCCGAAAACACGCTCAAACTTGCCAGAAAAGCGCTGCGAGAAGCTCAGAGGCGCGGCATAACCGTCAGTTTCGATTTGAATTTCCGCAAAAAGCTGTGGGACGTTGACAATGCCTCCGACGTGCTTAACGAGCTGCTTCCGGCGGTGGACGTGCTGATTGCCAACGAGGAGCATGCGGACAAGATCTGCGGCGTTCGCTGTGAGGATGATCTGGCTTTAACGGCTGAGGGGCTCTGCCGCAAGTACGGCTTCAAGGCCGCTGCGGTTACGCGCCGCCGGACAATATCTTCCGAGCATCATTCTATCAGTGCCGGTGCGTATATCGATGGCGAGCGCGTGTATTCGCCTGTCCGGGAGTGCGAGGATATCGTTGACCGCACGGGCGGCGGCGATGCTTTCGCGGCGGGGTTCATTTATTCGCTGATGCACGGGTCAAAGCCCGAGAAGGCGATCAGGTATGCTTCTGCTGCTTCTGCGCTCAAGCACACGATCGAGGGCGATTTCAGTACCGCTAAGCCGTTTGAGATCGAGAGGATGGCTTATTAGAAATTGAAAGTGGCAAATTGCAACTTGCCATTTGCCATTTGCCATTTGCCATTTCCCATTTGCAATTTAATCTTGCATCCCCGCGTTCTAAAAGGATATAATATCCTCGGATTTTTGAAACATGGAGGCAAGTCAATGACAAACAGGGACAGAGTAAAAGCCGTACTTAACTTCGAGATGCCGGACGACAGGCTGCCTGCCATCGAGTGGGCAAGCTGGTGGTGGGACCGGACCATAATGGAATGGCAGAAACAAGGACTGCCGGCAAACCTCGGATTCCACGATATTGCCCCGTACCTCGGTCTGGATCAGCACTACCAGTTCTGGCTCCCGCACCGCGACGCGCTTTGCCCGCAGCCCAAATTCTTCGGAGGACCGATCGCAGAAGACGAAGAAGAATACGAAAAAATATTGCCCCACCTCTATCCCGACGGAGACGTTGACAGGCAGCTGGAGTTTATGCGCAGCCTGAAAGCGGGGCACGACGCAGGGGACTACCCCGTGTGGTTCTCGCTTGACGGAGGCTTCTGGTTCCCGCGCACGATCCTGGGCATAGAGAATCATCTGTATTCATTCTACGACCAGCCCGAACTTTACGAGCGCATTCTAAACGACCTTGCCGAATTCCAGTTAAGACAGCTCGAAAAGATATACAGTATTTTAACGCCGGAATTTATGACGTTCGGAGAAGATATGAGCTACAACAACGGCCCTATGATCTCCGAAGACTGCTTTGACGAGTTCCTGCTGCCGTACTACAATAAAGTAGTGCCGTACATAAAAGAGCACGGGACGAAGGTCATCATCGACTCCGACGGAGACATCAGCAGGATGGTGCCGTGGCTCAAGCGCGTAGGTATCGAAGGAGTGCTTCCGCTCGAACGCAAGGCCGGAGTCGACGTTGCCGCACTCCGCGAGGTGCATCCGGACTTTCTGTTCATCGGCGCGTTCGATAAGATGACGATGCGGGAGAGCGAGGAAGCGATGCGTGAAGAATTCGAGAGGCTTCTCCCGGTGATGAAAAAGGGAGGATTCATACCGAGCGTTGACCACCAGACGCCGCCTGACTGCCCGCTGGAAAGATATCATATTTATGTGGATATGCTCAAAGAATACGGGCGCAAGGCAGTGGAGGATTGACCGCGCAGGCAGGGGAATAAAGCATGACAAACCGCGAACGTACGTATAACCTTTTACATTTCAAACCGGTCGACCGGATGCCCGCAGTGCATTTCGGGTACTGGCCCGAACTACTTACGGAATGGGCGGATCAGGGAAAGATACCGAGAGAACTCGCCGCGGGGAATCACGACGGCAGCGAAAAAGAGCGGATCCTCGATAAGATCATCGGATGGGATCTCAACTACTACCGCGTTGTCGGCGCTGCGAGCACGCTGTTTCCGGCATTCGAGGCGAAAGTTATCGAAGAGCTTCCGGACGGCACGAAACGTGTTCAGAACGGATTCGGCGTGATAGAGCGCGTGAAGCCGGGCATCACATCAATACCGTCCGAGGACGATTATCTGCTTAAAGACAGAGAAGCGTTTGAGAAAGAGTACAAGCCTCGCATGCAGTTTAAGCCGGAGCGCGTAAATCTGGAGTTTTTCCGCCATTTCAACGAAAAGCGCGACCCGGACCTTCCGTACGGGCTGTTTCTCGGCTCAGTGCTGGGAGATATCCGCAACATCTGCACCGTTAAAGGAATGAGCTACCTGATATACGACGAGGACGAAGACCTGTTCGCGGATATTGTCGACACGTACGCCGAAATGCAGTACCAGTGCGCGAAAGCAATACTCGAGACAGGCGCGAAGTTCGATTTTGCCCACTTCTGGGAAGATATCTGCTTTAAGAACGGGCCTCTGATCTCGCCGGATAAATTCGAGGAATTATGCGCGAAACACTACAAAAAACGTACAGACCTGTGCCATCAGTACGGGATCGATATCGTCTCGCTCGACTGCGACGGAGTGATAGAAAAGCTTGTCCCGACGTGGGTGGAAAACGGGGTCAATACTATGTTCCCGATCGAGGTCGGCGTGTGGGGCGATCAGTTCGAACCGGCGCGGCGCAGATTCGGGGACAAGGTCCTCGGCATCGGCGGTATGGATAAGACGGCGCTTCGCAAGGACAAGGCAGCGGTGGACGCCGAGATCGAGCGGCTGACAAGGCTCGCGTCGCTCGGCGGGTTTATTCCGTGCCCGGACCACAGGCTGATGCCCGGCTCAAAATTCGAACTTGTCCAGTACTATGCAGAAGAGATCAAAAAGATTAGAATATAACCGCATTTTCAGCGGAAATGCAGTACGGAAAAACGGGAGGGAAACGTGGAAAGAAAGATAACACTGCTCGACGGAGCCATCGGAACTACGCTCTGGAATATTGCCGAAGCACACGGTGTGGACATGGTCCCCGTCTGGCGTTATAATATTGAGCATCCGGAGTTCGTTGAAGAACTGACGCGCGGCTACCTGGACGTTGGCTGCGAGATAATCCTCGCCAACACGTTCGGAGCGAACGGCCCCGCGGTAAAGCGTTCTTCAAACTACACTGCGGCGGAAGTTGTCAGCGCCGGAGTAAAAGCGGCGAAGAAGGTCCTGGAAGGTACGGGGGTTAAACTCTGTCTGTCGCTCGGACCGCTCATGCAGCTTTTAGAGCCGTACGGAGATATGGAGGAAGACGAATGCGCGGCCATCTACGACGAGATGCTTGACGCGGGAATCGGCGCCGGTGCGGATATGGTGCTGATCCAGACGTTCATGGATCTGGAGATGATGAGAGTTGCCACCGTCGAAGCGAAAAAATACGGTGTGCCGGTTTTTTGTTCCATGACTTTCGAGAAAAACGGTAAGACGATGTTCGGAAATTCGGTCGAAGACACGATCGAAACGCTTGCCCCGCTCGGAATCGACGCCATCGGACTGAACTGCTCGCTCGGCCCGGACATGGCGCTTCCGATAATTAAAGAGTTTTCCGAAAAATCGGATATGCCTCTTTTGTTCAAACCGAACGCCGGAAAACCGATAACCGGTTCCGACGGAAACACGACTTCCGCATATACCGCGGAACAATTCGCTAAAGATATTGAGCCTGCGCTTGAATACGTAAGCTATATCGGCGGCTGCTGCGGCTCGGACGCGAGTTACATACGAGAAATAAAGAAACTGCTTGACGAACGTTGACCGCGCGGACCCGCCGGTGACCTGAAAGGAGAGAACCCAATGAGTATTTTGAATGACATTTCCGAAAACCTGCAGAGAGGCAAAGCCAAAGTTGTAAAAGAACTGATCCAGCAGGCGCTGGATGCCGGCGAAAAGCCCGAGACGATACTTAGCGAGGGATTACTCGACGGTATGAACATAATCGGCGCGAAATTCAAGGAAGGCACCGTGTATGTGCCTGAAGTGCTCGTAGCCGCGAGAGCTATGAACCAGGGTGCTGCCATGCTGAAGCCGTACCTCGAAGAAGCCGGAGTAAAATCGATTGGCCGCGCATGCCTCGGAACGGTGCAGGGCGACCTTCACGATATCGGTAAAAACCTCGTAAAAATGATGCTCGAGGGCAAGGGAATCGAAGTTATCGACCTCGGTACCGACGTTGCCCCGGAGACGTTCATACAGACTGCGATCGAGCAGGATTGCCAGCTTATCTGCCTGTCCGCGCTGCTTACGACGACGATGGGCGTCATGGGCGAAGTGGTTAAGAAGGCCGAGGAAGCAGGCATCCGCGATAAGGTTAAGATCATGATCGGCGGCGCGCCCGTGGATGAAGCGTTCTGCCGTCAGATCGGTGCTGACGTTTACACTCCCGATGCGGCAAGTGCAGCCGATGCTGCGAAGGCGCTGCTCACTGCCTGAGGGTCTTATGGAAAACGCGGAGTTCTTTTCTAAACTTGTCGGCGAAGTCACGGAACTCGGTGCGTACCGCGCCGCGGTGATAGAGACTTCCTCTGTCGTGACCGACTGTTCATTCAGGGATATGTGCGCCATGAACACTTGCGGAAATTACGGCAAGTGCTGGACGTGCCCTCCCGACGTGGGCGATATTGACGAGCTGATGGCTGAGCTGAAAAGCTACAGGTACATTCTCGTGTACCAGTCGGTCAGGCCGCTCGAGGACAGTTTCGACTTTGAAGGGATGATCGAAGCGGGACTGTACCATAATAAATTGACCGCCGTTGTGCGGCACAGGCTCGAAGAAGAGAAATTCGTCAGATCGCTGTTTTTATGCGCAGGGGGCTGCAGGATATGCGAAGTGTGCGCAAAAAAGACAGACGAACCTTGCCGCCATCCGGAGCTGGCAATGCCTTCGCTTGAGGCTTACGGCGTAAATGTTTCGAAGCTCGCAACGGCTGCCGGAATGAAGTACATAAACGGCCAGAATACGGTCACTTTCTTCAGCGGAGTGCTGTTTGATCTATGATCTGCATTACTGTAAACGGGAAAAAGTATTATAGAGAAGCCGGGCAGGAGCTCGGCCTTTTTCTGCGCGAGATACAGGGGAAAAATGCTCGGGCCGGAAGCGGGAAGGGCGTTGTTTTTGTGTGCGGCGGTCACGGCAAGTGCGGAAAGTGTGCTGTAAAAGCTTCGGGATGCCTCTCTCCGGTCACGGATGATGAAGTGCGCCGCCTGGGGCAGGATAAGATCAGTGCCGGATTCAGGCTGGCTTGCCGCCTGAAAGCGGAAGGGGACTGCGATATACTAACGGATCTGGTCACCGGGTTTGACAGCGGAAATGTCGCGATTTCAGGTATTTCTGCTTCATTTGAGCTTTCGCCTGCGTTCAAAAAATACGGTGTTTCGGTGGATATCGGAACGACGACGCTTGCGGCAAAGCTGTTCGGCCCGGATGGCAGAGAACTCGCTTCGTGCGGGGCGCGCAATCCTCAGTATCTGTGGGGTGCGGACGTTATCTCGCGCATGGAAGCGGCGCTTTCGGGAGAGGGCGCGAATCTGGCCGGTTCGGTGAGAGCTGCAGTCAATGATATGATCACAGGGCTTTCGGGCGAGGCAGGGATCGGTGCGGGAGATATTGACGCCGCGGTCGTGACGGGCAATACCGTGATGCTTTGCTTTTTCTGCGGCATCGATACGGAACCGCTGACACACGCGCCGTTTATTGCCCCCGAACTGTTCGGAAAAAGTTATAACGCCTCCGAACTCGGCATTAACGTGCTTTCGCCTGATGCGGAAATTTACATTCCGCCGTGCGTTTCGGCGTTCATAGGTGCGGACATCGTCTGTGCGTCGCTGGCTGCCGGGATCGATAAGCCCGGCGATACCGAAATACTTACGGATATCGGCACGAACGGGGAAATGGTGCTGAGGTGCGAAAAGGGCCTGTTCGGCTGCTCAACGGCCGCGGGGCCGGCTTTTGAAGGCGCAGGCATAAGCATGGGAATGGGCGGCACCGACGGGGCTGTTGACCGCGTCCGCATCGATCACGAAGGCGGTTTTAAGGTCCACGTGATAGGCGAGGAAAAGGGAGCAAAGGCGAAAGGAATATGCGGAAGCGGGATCGTTGACGCAGTCGCCTGCATGCTGGATGCGGAAACAGTTGACGAGACCGGGTTTATGGAAGACGGATCGTGCGCCGTGTGCGAAGGCGTTGAGCTTACCCAAAACGATATACGTGCAGTGCAGCTCGCAAAAAGTGCGATCCACGCCGGTCTGCTGACACTTATGAAAACATCCGGCACGCGCGAAAAAGACGTCGCGAGGCTGAGTATTGCGGGAGGTTTCGGAAATTATCTGGACGTCGAAAGTGCCGGGAAGATCGGGCTGATCCCGCCGGGGCTCGTAAGTCACGTCAGGTCCGTGGGCAATGCCGCTCTTTCGGGTGCTTTGATGCTTTTGCTGTCGAAACCGCGCAGAAAAGAAGCGACAGCTTTCGCGCGTACGGTCAATACGGTCGAGCTGTCGACTGATCCTTTTTTCTCTCAGGCGTTCATGGAAAATATGACGTTCGAATAAGCGCTTGGCGCTTTTTTTATTTCTTTTTATCGCGCTTTGAAACGATCACGATGACGGCTGCGGTCGCGGCAATCATTACCGCAGCGATAATCATGCCCGGAAGCGGGCTGGAACCTTTTTTAGAAGAACTGTGACCGTCATTGTCCGGCTCTGAAGTGATCCTGCCTCGCGTCGCTTTGGGGGTCGGTTCGGGAGTTTCCTCTTCCTGATTTTCGTCCGGGTCGGGAGTGCCTGTCGCAGGCGCCATGGTGATCTCGTGAGGATCATTGTCCGTTGTCACGTTTATAGACGTGCCGGGCAGATATTCGATTTCTTCAACGCCGTCCTGATAGAAAGCCCACGTCGAAACGTATTCGGCTGGGAGCGCCATGTATTCCCACGTGCCGATCGGTCCGGTGAAAGCGTGTATATGTATCAGGTACGTTCCGGCTGGAATATATCCGAATTTGAGCTGAATAGAATGGTTATCCATATGATATGATACGGAGCAGCTGCTGAGTTTCGCTCCTGAAATGCTCTGCGAATACGTGCTTTCCCAGGCATATATATCTGCGGTGAATCCGGCGTTCGGCTGATCTCCCCACGTAGGGGCGGCAAGAATATTGAATGCGTCGAGCTTGTATCCTTCCGGTACTTCGAATCTGAATCCGACGCTTCCGAAAATGTTAAACTGGCGAGGGTTGCCCTGGAGGGTATTGTCGCAGAAATAAATGACTTTTGATTCCTCTTTTGCGTAGGCGCGCCGCGGTGAGAACCCGGTGCCTGCGGAAAGAATTGCCAGCGCAAGAATGACCGCCGACAAAACCGCCGCGATCGCTCTGATCCTTTTTTTGCGTATTATATCTGAAAACATATTGTCCGTCTCCGCTTCAAAAACGCGCCTCTTAGCGGCACGACAGCCGCACTCCGGCTTTTACTGAATTATAACCCTTCGGGAGGGGGAATGTAAAGAGTCCATCGGCCGCATATGCTTGTTATTCCGCTTTTATTTGTGGTCTAATCCGTACATCCGATTAAGAAAGGAAACGTAAAAATGAAAAAAATAATCTTGCTGTCATTAGTGCTCGCATTAGTCGCTTCTATAGCCGTTGCCTGCGCACCTAAAAGCAATCCCGGCGAACCAGACGGAAAAGCTACGGCTGAACCTGCTGCCGCGACAGATGCCGATCCGACCGCCGCTCCTGCGACGGATGTCCCTGTTACCGAAGTTCCTGCCACCGAAGCTCCTACCGAAACGCCTGCGCCTGCGCCTGAATACGTGATCCCGTACGTGACTGACGGTCTCGTTGCGCTCTTTGAAGGCTATTACAACACCAGAAGAGGGCAGGATATGAATACGGAAATTTGGGAGGATCTTTCGGGTAATAAGTACGATATCGATTTCTCGCTGGATGAGACGGCTTCGTGGGCGGGGAACGGACTCGAGATCAGCTCCGCGAGGATCCATTTGCCCGAAGAACTCCTCGAACTTATCAACGGAGAGGAATTCACGGTCGAGTACAGCATAAACGACCTCGTTGTCACCGGCACGAACTTCGCCACGCTGCTTAATGTATTGCCCAATGACCAGTTTGCATTGTTCATCCGAAATTCCAACGGAGCGATCGAATTCAAAACTTCTCCCGGAAATTCACGCCCGCAGAAAGCCGGCGTAGGGGTCGAGAAGGTCAATAACAAGACCATCGCCGTCACGTTCAAGCTCGGCGGGAAGATCTGCCTGTATTCTGACGGAGAGCTTCTCTCGCAGGTCGATGCGAAGGGCACGCTTGAGGCGGTCAGCGAGTTCTTCATCGGGCACAATGACCCCAACAAGTCCTACGACGCCACCGTGCGCTCGCTCCGCTTCTACAGCAGGGCGCTCACCGCTGAAGAGCTTGCCGCAAACGCTCAGGCGGTCGGGACTCTTTCAGTCGTCGAAGCCGCGGAGCCCTCGAAATGAAACGTCACAGTCTTTTTATCAAAGTGCTGATCATGGCTATGCTTTGTGCGCTGCTCGGTGCGTGCGCGGTGAATAACGGTTCCGGTACGCCGGACGGTTCTTCGAAAACGGACGAACAGGCTGATCCTACGCCAGTCGCCCCGCCGGAGCCGCACGACGTCGAACTGTACCAGCTCGCCCCGGAAGATCAGAGCCTTATGATGTGCTACGTGATCAGAACGCCGAATGATAAGATCGTCGTTATCGACGGAGGCATTGCGGGGTACGGAAAGGACGCTCCCCCGTACCTTCCTGCCGCTATCCGCGCGATCCTCGGTCTTCAGCAGGACGGTTATTTCGAAGTCGAAGCGTGGTTTCTGTCTCACGGGCACAACGACCACATCGGCGAGCTCGCGAAGATGCTCGAGGGCTACACCGCTTCGTCCAACTATAAGGTCAATAACATTTACTTTAATTTCCCGGAGTTCGGTGTCGAGTGGAAATCGAGCGTCGGAGCAGCTGATTACGACCTTGAAGAAGTCGAGCAGCTGAAGCGCGGCATGGATAATTACTACGCGATATGCGGTTTTAGCGGCATAAAAGGTGCGGATATTCCTGCTGAGCAGTATTCGAAACCGGCGGATGCGGAATACGGTTACTACTATAACCTCATAAACGGCGCGGTGATCACACCGGAAAGCATCGAAAACGTACTGAATATCGAAGTTGACGGCGTAAACTTCCGCGTGCTCCAGACGTGGGCAAAGTCGAACGCGAACGTCAACAGCACTTCCACGGTTATCCGTATGACATACGGCGAACACAGCGTTTTGTTCCTGGGCGATTCGTACACGGACAATGCTTCCAAGCTCCTGCGCCTGTGGCCTATGGAGGAGATCGCTTCCGAATATGTTCAGATGGGCCACCACGGACAGCACGGCCCGGACAAAGGCTTTTACCGCAAGATCGGCGCTGCTGATTCGATCCGCCTGTGGCCGACGCCAAAATGGGTCTGGGAGGTCTACAAGGCTACGAACAATATCGCTACGGACGAGACGCGCGGCTGGGTCGGTCTTCCGAAGGATTTCAACGAGTTTGCCGAGCAGGGGCTCGATAAAACGGGCCGCGACTACATTTCAGGCCTTGCCGGCGCATACCCGTCCGATCCGACAAAAGTATCCTCCTGGAACGCGGAAGTGCTAGGCGCCCAGCGTGTCGCGGTGTTCGCGTACCTCGGCGACGCGGCCTGACAAGGTTTAACCGATTTTAGCAGTTTTTTGCAAAAAAAGTGCTTGACATTGTCAAACCGCGCGTGTAAAATTCGTTTGTTTCACTTTGGAGGTGCAGACACTAATGGTAACTTTGAAATTTATACTTGGAATCATCTTCATGCTGATAAGCGTCGCGCTTGTCATCTTAATTCTTATGCAGCGCTCTAAGGAGGAAGGTCTGAGCGGAGCCATCACGGGCCAGAAGACCGAATCGTTCTATTCCAGGAGCGGAGCGAATCTCAGCAAGGAGAAGTTCCTTATGAGACTGACCATCGTGCTCGGAGTTGCATTCGCAGTCATTGCGATCATACTCAGCGCACTCATGCGTTTCGGTGTCTGATCAGACGGAGCGCGAGTGACATTTTACCGAAAGAGCCGTGGCGAACCAAAACGTCACGGCTAAATTTTTGCCCGGAAGGAGGCGATACGTATGGCGAGGAAGATATCAGGCCCTGTTCGCAGGGGGCGCGGTCCGGCCCGCGGAAAGGGACGCAGGAAGACACAGGCGTCTTATGCGGGACGCAGGGATATGCCGTATGCTTTTTCGGGGGCGCGCGCGCAGAACGTAAGCGGCGCGGAGAACCCCGGAAAGCGCGGGAAACGATCGGCGGATTCCGCTGAGCAGCTTGAGAGCGAGCTCGAAGCGCTGCTTTTTGAGAGACGCGAATTCCCGGAAAAAGTACTTGAGGAAGCAGGGAAAATAGCGCAGAAAATAAGTGAAGAAAAGATATTGTCCGAGCTCGGACGCGGAAGGCGCGATCTGCGCGACCTCCTGATCGTAACGATAGACGGGGAGGACACTAGGGACGTTGACGACGGCGTATCGCTCGAACCGGACGGGCAGGGAGGCTGGACGCTCGGAGTGCATATTGCCGATGTGGCGCATTACGCTAAACGCGACAGCGCGCTCGACAGAGAGGCATACCGCAGAGGCACGAGCGTTTATTTCCCGGACAGCGTGCTTCCGATGCTGCCTAAAGAACTGTCGAACGGCATCTGCAGCCTGAACGTGAGCGAGGACAGATTTGCCCTGACGGTGCTCATGAACCTTGATCCCGAGGGGGAGATACTGAGCCACGAGATATTCGAGAGCCTCATAAATGTGCGGTATAAGATCAATTACGGTCAATATTTTGAGCTTTTTGAGGGACCGGATTTCAGGCGCGAAGAGCTTCGGAACGAATTCAGGCCGTACGTCGGAATGCTTGACAATATGCGCAAGGTCGCCGGTCTGAGGCATGCGCTCCGGAGGCAGAGGGGCTCGCTCGACTTCGAATTTCCGGAAACGAAGGTCACCGTCGCGGACAACGGCACCGTTGCCGACGTAAGACCGGAGGATATCACGTTTGCGAACAACGTAATTGAAGAATTCATGCTCGCCGCGAACGAAACCGTTGCCGCCCATTTCGAAGCGCTGAAGGTACCTTTCATATTCAGGAACCACCCGGCGCCCGACCCGGAAAAACTTGCCGCGCTCGATGAAACGGTGCACAGGTTCGGATTCACGCTCGCTGACAGGCGCGGGAACCTCATACCCGGAGCGCTCCCCGCGATGCTCGAAAAGTGCCGGTCAATGCCTCAGGAGCGTTTTATTCAGACTGCCGCTCTTACCTCGATGGGGAAGGCCGTCTATTCTGCCGTATGCGAAGGTCATTTCGGTCTGGCCGCGGAGAAATATACGCACTTTACGTCACCGATACGGCGCTATCCCGATCTCTACATCCACCGGGTGATAAAAGAGTCGCTGCGCGGGGCGAGGCCGGAAACGCTGCGTGAGAGGTATACCGACGCGCACATAACGGCGGAAGATTCGTCTGACGCTGAGAGAGAAGCGGAGCGTGCGGAGAGGTTCTACACGGACAGGCTGGTGGCTAAATATATGGCCGCGTTCCTCGGAGAAGATTTCGTGGGGACCGTGTCCGGAGTCACGTCGTTCGGGCTGTTCATAATGCTCGATAATTCCGCCGAGGGACTGCTGTTCTACGCCGATATGCCCGACCAGATGATATTCGATCCGAAGCGCCTTACCGCAAAAGGACGGTTCACGGGAAGGACGTACGGATTCGGAGACAGGGTGGAAGTAAAAATTGCCGCGGCAGACGAAAAAACGGGTCGCATACAGTTCCAATTTTCGTAAAAATATGGTAAAATCACATTGTCGCAGGGCACGCTGCCGGGAAGGTCACGCGTGCGGCGTCAGGAACGGAGATGATATATATGTTTGAACTGGATCAATACGCCCAGCAGATCGACGGGCTCCAGAAAAATTTATATGATCTGAGGGATTCACTTTGACACGGAGGGCATGTCAAATCTGATCGAAGAACTTGAAAACAAGGCTTCCGAACCGGATTTCTGGAACGATCAGGAAGGATCCCAGGCTACGCTTAAGCGCCTCAAAGTGCTTAAGACGAAGCTCGGCAGATTTAAGGACCTCGAGTCTAAACTCGAAGAAATACAGCTGATGATCATGCTGGGTAACGAAGAGAACGATGCTTCGATGCCTGCCCAGGTCGCGGATGCCCTTGAAAAATATACGGACAGTTTCGAGATGCTTCGTCTCGAAACGCTGCTTACGGGCGAGTACGACGCGAATAACGCAGTGCTCACCATCCATCCCGGAGCGGGCGGCACCGAGTCGCAGGACTGGGGGTCAATGCTTTTCAGGATGTACATCCGCTGGGGCGAAGACCACGGATTCGACGTTAAGGTCGTTGACTACCTCGACGGTGACGAGGCCGGGCTTAAGAGTGCGGTGATCGAATTCAACGGTGACAATGCTTACGGTTTTCTTAAATCCGAGCACGGCGTTCACAGGCTCGTGCGCATATCTCCCTTTGACGCGGCCGGAAGACGCCACACGTCTTTCGCGTCCGTCGAAGTTATGCCCGAGATAGACGATACGATAGAGATCGACATCCGTCCGGAAGACCTCGAAGTAGGCACCTACCGCTCATCCGGAGCAGGCGGCCAGAAGGTAAATAAGACCGACTCCGCCGTGCGTATCACGCATAAGCCCACGGGCATCACCGTGTCTTGCCAGACGGAGCGCTCGCAGCTTCAGAATAAGGAAAACGCGATGCGCATGCTGCGTTCAAAACTGTTTGAACTCAAGCGCCGCGAAAACGTCGAACGCGTAGAGGACCTTAAGGGCGTGCAGATGGAGATCGCATGGGGCAGCCAGATACGCTCCTACGTGTTCTGCCCGTATACGCTCGTAAAAGACCACCGGACGTCGTACGAAGAAACAGTCGTGGAAAAAGTCATGAACGGCCACATCGACGGCTTTATCAACGCGTACCTTGCGGCGGAATTTAACAAGAACAAATAAAAGAGGACGGTGTCAGTATGAAACTGGGTGTTTTAACAGTCGTACTTGGCGGAATGAAGACCGCCGAAGCAATGAAATATCTTGCCGGACAGGGCGTACAGTGCGTCGAGATCGGCTGCGGGGGATACCCCGGGAAGGCACACGCGGACCCGAAAGTATTGCTCTCGGATCCGTACAAACTCGAAGAATTTAAAGAGGCAGTGTTCGGAAACGGGCTCGAGATTTCCGCGCTGGCATGTCACGGAAACCCGGTACACCCCGATAAGAAAGTTGCCGCGTCGTTCCACGAAGATTTCATTGACGCCATCCTGCTGGCCGAAAAGCTTGGCGTAAAGCGTATCGTAGGCTTCTCCGGCTGCCCCGGCGACTCGCCCGAATCGAAATATCCGAACTGGGTCACATGCCCCTGGCCGGACGATTTTCTGAAGATCCTCGACTGGCAGTGGAACGAAGTGCTCATTCCGTACTGGAAAGAGACCGCTAAATTCGCGGCAGATCACGGGATCGAAAAGATCGCGTTCGAGATGCATCCAGGATTCTGCGTATACAACCCCGAAACGCTGCTTAAATTAAGAGCTGCGGTAGGAAACATGATCGGAGCGAACGTTGACCCCAGCCACCTGTTCTGGCAGGGAATGGACCCGGTCGAATCGATCCGCAAACTCGGAGACGCGGTATACTACTTCCACGGAAAAGACGTTGCCCTCGACGCGGCAAACATCGCCAAAGACGGCGTGCTTGACACGAAACACTACGGCGACGTGCTGAACCGCTCGTGGGTGTTCAGGACAATGGGCTACGGCCACGATCTCAAGGTCTGGAAGGATATCGTCAGCATGCTGAAAAAAGTCGGATACGACGACGTCATCAGCATCGAGCACGAAGATTCGCTTATGTCCCCCGAAGAGGGCCTTAAAAAGGCAATCACTTTCCTTAAAGAAGTGCTCATATTCGAGCAGGCCGGAGAAATGTGGTGGGCCTGACGCTTATCTTTCGGCTGTCCCGGCCTTCCGGGCAGCCGTTTTTTTAGAGCCGTCATCCGGGATTCGGGCCCGGCGGCTGACAATGATTTCTGACCGGGAGGTTGATGCCGATGCCAGGTACATGGCGAGATATCAGACTTAAGCAGGAGGAGAGTCTCTCTCCGTGGGCAACGCGTTCAGTTAACAGCCGTGGCAGGCTCATGCCGGAGCCTGAATGCCCAGTGCGCTCTATATTCGAAAGAGACGCGAACAGGATCCTCTACTCCGAGGATTTCCGCCGCCTGAGGCATAAGACGCAGGTGTTCTTCAATGCTAAAAACGACCACGTATGCACGCGCATGGAGCACGTGATGTACGTGAATTCTATATCCACGACGATAGGCAGGACGCTGGGGCTTAATCAGGACCTCATATCCGCGATCGCGCTCGGACACGATATCGGCCACGCGCCGTTCGGACACAGCGGAGAGCGCAGGCTCGACAAATGCCTGAACAGCGTGAACCCTTCATTGCGCTTCCGCCACGAATACCACAGCCTGAGAGTCGTTGACCGCCTCTCCACACGCATATCGCGCGAAAAAATATTGTCCAAATGCGGCCTGAACCTCACGTACGAAGTGAGGGACGGTATCGTCAGCCACTGCGGCGAAAATTACGACGAATACGTGTTGAGGCCCGATCCGGATAAGGATCCGAACGCCATCTACACGTGCGAACACCGCGTGGCAATGCCCGCGACTCCCGAGGGCTGCGTCGTGAGGCTCGTGGATAAGATCGCATACGTCGGAAGGGACATCGAAGACGCCATAAGGGCGAAAATGATGAACTACGACGAGATCCCGGCGGATGTGCGCAAAACGCTCGGGGCAACGAACGGCCAGATGATAAATACTCTTGTCGAGGACCTGCTGGACAACAGCTGGGGCAGGCAGGAGATACGCCTCAGCGATGAGCGCGGCCAGGCACTACGCGAGATGATCATGGTAAATAACGAGAAGATCTACAAGGCGGCAATGATCAAGCGCTACGAGGCTAACACGAATAACGTGATGGAGGGTCTGTTCGAGTCGATCTACGGCCGCGTATGCACTATCATGGAGCGTGCCGGAGGGCGCGTTACCGAGACCGGAGCCGTGAATCTGTGCGGCCTTCCTGACGGGGACAGGCTCGATTCGAGGCTGCTTAAGTACATAGAAGAAAAAGCGTACGAACCGGACACTCTGCCGGAGCAGATCACCGCTGACTATATCGCGGGAATGACCGACGCGTACGCGCTGTCAATATTCGAGGAGCTTTACTGGCTGTGATGCTGGAGAAACTTGCCGCGGCCGAGAACCGCTACGAAGAACTGAATATGAGATTGACCGAGCCCGACGTGATCGCGGACAGGGAGCTTTATGCGAAGCTGCTTGCCGAACACTCCGGGCTTTCGGAGATAGTTGACGCGTACAGAAGCTATAAAAAGGCCGTTTCCGAGCGCGAGGAGGTACTTTCGGCGCTGGGAGAGGGAACTATTGACCCCGCCTTCAAAGAGCTGTTAAAGGCCGAATTTGACGAGAAAACGGAAGAAGCGTCGGAACTGGAGCGCAGGCTTAAAATATTGCTGACGCCGAAAGACCCGAACGACGAAAAGAACGTTTTCATGGAGATCCGGGCCGGAGCGGGCGGCGAAGAGGCTGCGCTGTTCGGGGCGGTGCTGTACCGGATGTACGTCCATTACGCGGAAAAATGCGGGTTTGGAACTGAGATCGTTGACATCAGCGAGACCGAGCTGGGCGGGATCAAGGAAATCGTGTTTTCCGTGTCAGGGCGCGGCGCTTATTCGAGGCTGAAATACGAGAGCGGAGTACACAGAGTCCAGCGCGTGCCTTCGACCGAATCTTCGGGCCGCATACACACATCCACCGCTACTGTGGCGGTGCTTCCGGAGGCGGACGAGGCTTCGGTCACGCTTGACCCGGACGACGTTGAGATAGACATTTACCGTTCGAGCGGCGCAGGCGGGCAGCACATAAACAAGACCGATTCGGCGATACGCCTTACGCATAAACCCACGGGAATCGTCGTCACGTGCCAGGACCAGCGGTCGCAGCTGAAGAACAAGGAAAAGGCGTTCAAGGTGCTTTATTCCAAGCTTTACGAGCTGGAGGTGGAGGCGCGCGAAGAGGCCGTTTCGAGCGAGAGGCGGTCGCAGGTGGGAACGGGTGACAGGAGCGAGCGGATACGCACGTATAATTACCCGCAGAACAGAGTTACGGACCACCGCATCGACCTTACGCTGTACAAACTTGACGCCGTGCTGAGCGGTGATCTCGACGAAATAATCGATGCGCTGATAACGGACGACCAGGCAAAAAAACTTGCCGGAGCGGAAGAAAACTGAGCCTGAACAGCCGTTTTAAAGGTGAAATATGAAGACTGAGATAATTAAAATAGATCCTCGCGATCCGGATCCCGTGAAACTGCAATACTGCGGAGCGGTGATACGCTACGGCGGCATCGTCGCGTTTCCGACAGAAACGGTTTACGGGCTGGGGGCAAATGCTTTTATGGCTTCTGCTGCGACAAAGGTTTTTGAGGCGAAGGGCAGGCCGGCGGACAATCCTCTCATCGTGCACGTCTGCGATTACGATATGGCCGAGACCGCCGCGTGTTTTGCAAGCCCGGAGCAGGAGAGGCTTTTCTACGCGCTCGGTTCAGAATTCTGGCCGGGTCCTTTTACGATGATCGTTAAAAAGCGCGATACGGTGCCGGACAATATCACCTGCGGCCTCGGTACCGCGGGGATCAGGATGCCTTCGAACGCGATCGCCGCCCGCCTGATACGCGCCGCCGGTGTGCCGGTCGCAGCGCCAAGTGCGAACTCGTCCGGCCGCCCGAGCCCGACGCGCTTTGCGCACGTGCTGGAAGATATGCGCGGAAAAGCTGACGTCATAATTGACGGCGGAGACTCGAACGTGGGAGTCGAATCGACGGTCGTTGACCTGAGCGGACCGGTACCGATGATACTGAGGCCGGGAGCAGTGACGAGGGACGATATTGCCCGCATCGCCGGAGACTGCCTCGAATACGACTGGCTGCGCGAGAAGGTGCGCGTCGACAAACCTCTTAGCCCCGGCATGAAGTACCGCCACTACGCTCCAAGGGCGAAAATGACAGTTTACGCGGGAGAGAGGGAAGCCGTGCGTGACCGTATAATTTCTATGATCCGGGCCGAAAAAAAAGCGGGAAAACGCGCCGGAGTCCTTGCAACGGAGGAGCAGATTTGCTATTATAAAGAGGCAGACGCGATGCTGTCGCTCGGACCGGAAAACGAGCCCGAAGAGCACGCCAGAAGACTGTTCGGCGCGCTTAGAAAATTTGACGAGGAAAACGTTGACGTCATATACGCTCAGGCGCTGGGGCTCGGAGGAGTCGATGACGCGGTGATGAACAGGATGTTCAGGGCGGCAGGCGGCACTATTGAACAGATAGACAGCTGATACACATATACATTTCAGGAGGTAACATTATGGGACAGGTTTTAGCTTTTGATCACCCGCTTATTCAGCACAAGATCGCTATGCTGAGGAACAAGGAAACGAACACGAAGGATTTCAGAGATCTGGTCTCCGAGATCGCGATGCTCATGTGCTATGAGGTCACGCGCGGTCTTAAGACGGTCGAAAAAGACGTTGAGACTCCGGTCGGCACCGCACACTGCAGAGTGCTCGAGGGAAAGGACGTCTGCTTCGTTCCGGTACTTCGCGCAGGTCTCGGAATGGTTGACGGCGTGCTCAAACTGATCCCGATGGCGAAGGTGGGTCATATAGGCCTGTACCGCGATCCCGACACGTTCGAACCGGTCGAATATTACTGCAAACTGCCTCAGGATATCGCCGAGCGCGAAGTCGTAGTTCTCGATCCGATGCTCGCAACGGGCGGCAGCGCTTCCGCGGCTATCACTTTCATCAAGCAGCGCGGCGCTAAAAAAATCAAACTTATGAACCTGATCGCGGCACCCGAGGGCATCCGCCGCATCCTGCAGGATCATCCGGACGTGGATATGTTCTGCGCGGCTATCGACGAGAAGCTCAACGATCACGCGTATATCGTTCCCGGTCTCGGCGACGCGGGCGACAGACTGTTCGGAACGAAATAATAAATGCCGGTACGTCCGGCCACGAGGAATTTGCCTTTGCGGCGGTTTTCGGAGGCCGTCAGCCGAATCTGACGAGACAGCTCGCGGCCGCCTTTAGCGCAAGCATTTCCGCATATGAATATCCGCCGCACGCTTTGGATACGGCGAGCTTAAGCACCGGTCCGGAGAGCTTTTTGAGAGCTGTTCCGGTCCGGCTGTTTTGTGCATTTTGGGATCCGGGCAGGCAGACGCAGATAAAGTGTAACAGGCGGAGCATTATGTTTCTTTCGGGGGTCCTGAAAACAGTGGTGGCTTCCGGTCCGCCGCTCCGGGCAATTCCTCCGGTAACGTTTAAATTGTTTTTTTCGCGTGCGGCAATATATTCCGCGATTTTTCCGGCGTATTTTCCGGGCTCTTCATCAGGCAGTGCGCACTCCGTCTGTTCTCCGGAGGTCAATTCATTTGCGATCGTTTCCGCGGCAGTTTCGAGGAATCCGTCATCCGGAACGAGTTCGAGCATCCCGCCGTTTTCGCGCCGAAGCCTGAGCAGATGATTCGTGAACAATCTCACTGTTCCGCCCGTTTCCGAAATGAGCAGTTCGGGGACAGGATCATTGGCCGCGCACGGACCGGCGAAGGACAATATCTCTTCCCGCACGAACGCCGCGATCACATCCAAACCGCTCTGAAAACGGCATTGACCCGCACCTCCGCGGCCAATAAATTCCTCGTATTTTTCTGCTGTAAATTCAAGCGCGCCCAATCCCGCCACCTCCCGGCACATCTGCCAAAAACGTAAGATACGGCCGCAGCCGCCACGCGTTTCATACCGCAATTTACCACATTTCTCCATATTTTTCAAATATCCGTCTTTTTTTATAAAAAAATAAAAATCCAGTTGTTGTTACACCGGCGGTTGTGGTAAAATCCGCAATGTAATCTTTCATCGAAAGATATAAATCTTTTTATCGCATCGGAGAAACAAATTGGAAGAAAAATCTAAAGAAACAACAATCGATATCGGAAAGATTCTATTGGTCGTATGGGATAAAATATTGTGGGTCATCCTGAGTGTCGCGATACTCGCATCGGCCTGCTACATCGTCACGAAAATCACCTGGAAACCCACGTATTCTTCCGAGATCCAGCTTTACACGATCATGAGTTCCGCCGTCGAAAAAGAGACGGAGATCACCACGTCACAGATAAGTATCAGACGCAGCGTTGCCGCGCTTTACGTTAAAGCTATTAAGAAATCCGACAGCCTTAAGCAGATGGCCCAGAAGCTCGGAGATAAGGGATTCAAGATCACTCCCTCGCAGCTTAACAGGGCACTCTCCATCAGCATAGACTCGGACACGTCGGAGATCATCCACGTGAGAGCGAAAACGAATGATGCGGAATTATCGTATGCGATCTGCGAGATCGTCGGAAATGATGCGAAGGATATCGTAGGAGATGCCTACATCGGCTGCACGGTCGATATTTTCAACCATCCTTCTCTTGCGGCCGGCCCGGATAAATCCAACGCTTTAAGAAACGGTGTGATAGGCGGATTCGCCGGACTCGTGATCAGCGTAGCTGTCATCGTTGCGATATATCTCCTTGATAAATCGATCAAAAGCGGAGAGGAACTGGAGTCGATCAGCGGCATCAGATACCTCGGAGATATTCCGGATATTACGGATTCGTTTAAAGGATCCAGATACGAATACGGTCATAAGGCAAAAACCCAGAGCTGAGACTCAGGGCCTTTGCCTTTTTATATTCTTAAGCCGCGTATGACCGGCAGACAGGACAGACATTATGAATTTATTTGGATTTAACAAGAAAAAGACCACCTTATCCGAAGAGGATAGCCAGGAATATATTCTTAACGACGAAACCCCGTTCAACGTGCGCGAGGCGTTCAATACGCTCAGGACGAACGTAGTGTTCGGTATGGCTCCTTCGGGAGGAAAGAGCCTGCTTATAACGTCGGCGAACCAGTCAGAGGGTAAAAGCACGACTTCCGTAAACCTCTCCGTCGTGCTTGCGCAGAACGGTGCAAAAGTCCTTCTTATTGACGCGGACCTCAGAAAGCCGAAGCTGCACAAATTCTTCGGCACCGATTACACGCACGGTCTTTCGCGCTTCCTCATCGGCCAGGAGTCGCTGAACGATTCACTGTTCAGAACATCCATAAAAGGACTTGACCTGATGACGTCCGGAGTGATCCCTCCGAACCCCTCAGAGCTTCTTGGCAGCAACCGCATGAAAGTATTCCTTGAAAAAGCGGAAGAGTATTACGACTATATAATTGTCGACACGCCTCCCATCAACGTCGTCACGGACGCGGCGGTACTTTCCAAATACACATCCGCAGTGCTTATCGTTGTCCACTACGGATCGACGAACCGCGATGATTTTCAGAAGGCTAAAAATCAGCTTCGCATCGTCGGGGCAAACGTTATCGGTTTCTCTGTCGTTGGCGTGAGATCGGAGCGCAAGGGTTATTACAAAAAATACAGGGCGTACAACGGCTACAGCGAATACGGCTACGGAGAGAAACCGAAGGAAAAACGGGGCTCCGAGAGCGGCGGAGAAGGCGAAACGGCTTAATGATAGATATCCACACCCACATTCTGCCGGCGATCGACGACGGATCTAAAAACACGGAAACGTCGGTCAGGATGATGGAAATGATGATAGAGCAAAAGGTGGATCTCATCGCAGCCACGCCGCACTACTATTGCCTTGACGCCACTCCGCGCGAACACAGAGAAATAGCCGAAGCTGCGCGTGACCGTTTTCTTGAAGCGTGGAAAGAAGTACATCCCGAAAACGCCGAACTCCCCGAACTTCGCATCGGGGCGGAAATATATCTGGCGAACAGCCTCGATTCTGTCGCAGACCCCGGCTGCCTTAAAATATCCGGTACGGATCTTATGCTCTTCGAAATGCCTTTTTCGGGCTATCACGAATGGATCCCGCGCCTGGCCTATCTGGTGGCGGGAAAAGCAGGGGGAAGACCCGTATTTGCACACATCGACAGATATCTTGACCTGTACGGCCGCAAAGTCACGGACGCCCTTGAGGCGCTCCCGGGAGTCGCGTTTCAGTTCAACAGCGATTCTTTTGAAAACCGCGGTGCACTTAAATATATGTACTCGCTCATAAAGCGGGGATACCCTGTCTTCTGGGCCAGCGACTGCCACGGCGCACACCACCGCAGTCCGGACCTCGGCACCTCGCTTCCGGACCTTCGTAAAAAGATCGAAAAGAAGTTTTCTCCCTCGGTTTACGCAGCTGTCGAAGAACGGCAGTACCGCCTTATGGGAAAATGATTTACGGATGAAAGCATATGGAGAACAGAGAGCTTAAGTATCTTTTCAGCGCAAAAGGTATAATACTGTCGGTGATCGCACTCATCGCCGCCGTGGCGGGTGTGCTGTTCTCTGTCAATGCTTCTAAAACATACAGAAACGTTAAAAGTTACGGAAACCCCGTAGTCTCGAAGAGCGGCCAGTCATCTTCCGGCGAAGACGACTCTCCGGTCATGAGCTACAAAGAGCTTTCGTATTCATATAAAAGCCTGAACTCCACCTGCATGGAATGGACGGATAAAGGCGAAGCGGCCGAGGGCACGGAAAGCGGACTGTATTTCATATCGCAGGATAATCTTCGCTACTGCATCTACGGCTCCGACAGCGAAGCGCTCTGCGGAGGAGATTACAAACTCTCGGATTTCAACTATATGTGGCTGAACTCGGAAGACGACGGATTCTACGTGATAGTAAACCTGGCAGGGAAAAATATTGACCTTTCCGGGTATTACATTCTTGCGCGGGACAGCGGGTATATGTATGCGTCACGCGTGCTGATCAACTGCTATGAAGCGGAAACCGTTGACCTTGGCGGAGCGATACTGACCGGAACGCTCCTCGCGCCGTACGCGAAAGTGAGCTACGACGGAACTTACGTATTCGGGCAGGTATTGGCCGACAGCGAAGAAGGGGAATGCGTGACGTACCGCGAGATCAGGTTCTCGGGATATTATAACGTGATGAGCAGCCAGGACGATGCGCTGTTCGTTAACGACAGCGTGCGTGCCGAAGCCGTTAGATATCTGATGGAGCACAACGATAACGGGCTGTACGACGGATATACCGCTTCTTCCGGCGTCAGAAAATCCGATCTGAACGCGGTCAAGGAGCTCGATCTTACCGGTACGATTTTCAAAGGCGATATCAACCGCGATCTGGCAATGCTTCCCAACCTCGAGACGCTCAAACTGAGCGGCACGAACGTTTCGGTGCTGGCGCTCGAAAACCACGAATACCTTGTCGATCTCGAGGTCAATGAAACCCCGCTTTCTGCGCTCGTTCTTTCCGGCGCCCCGTCGCTCATGCGCCTGTCGCTCGAAAACACGACGCTGAAAGACCTTGACCTTTCCGCAAACAGCCAGCTGCGCATCCTCTGTCTGTCCGGTTCCCCCGTCGGAAAATTCCCCGAAGTATCTGAGCCGCTCCTCGAATACCTTGACATCTCGAACGCCTCGATCGATCAGGACAACGTCACCGGCGTCCTTTACCCGTCCCTGAAAACGCTCATCGCGTCTTCGAACCCCGGCCTCAGGGGAATAGCGCTGAACACATTCAATATGATCGAGAGCGTTGACATTTCCGATACTTCCGTGGCGTCGCTCGAACTTCCGGATGATCCCAGGATCACTTACCTGAGAGTCAGCAACACCGAGATAGAAGTGCTGGACCTTACAAAGATCAGACAGCTGTACGTATGCGAATGCTACAGCGAAAAGCTTAAAACTCTTATCATCAACAGATACGCGGACAAACTCTACACGGATGTTACACCGACTGTCATCGCAGGATGACGAAAAAGTGAAGTGAAACGATGAAACACGCTAAAAACGGATTAAAACTAAATAACGACGCTAAATATTCGTCGCACGTTTTCAGACCGGGCCAGTCACGCGAAGGATTCGGGTTTAAAGAAGAATGGCCCGAAAAGTACGGGCGCGATCTGAGCGGCGAGGCGCTCGGAATGAAAAAACTGGAAGGCTTTAAGGAAGTTGACCAGGAAAAACGCCGCAGAAAGATCGCCGAACGCGAGCGAAAAAAACGCAGGAACAAGATCGTTTATATTGCCATCCAGTCCGTGCTGGCCGCGGTAATGCTCTTCGCAGCCGCGAAGATCGGCGAGAACTATAAGAGCAACGTTGCCGGCCGCGAACACCACCAGGCGGTGCGCGAGCTTACTGGTAATTCCGCCGAACCTGTCGTGTACATAACTCCTGCAAGAGAAGTGCCCGGCTACCCGATAGCCACGCCCAAACGGATCGAATACCCCGCGGAATCGTTCCCGAAAACGCGCGAAGATCTCCAGGTCTATAAGAATCTGAACGACGATTTCAAGTTCTGGTTCTATATGCCGGACTCGCAGCTCAGTTATTACGTGCTCCAGGGAAAATCGAACGATGAATACCTGAGGATGGATATATTCAGGGAATACAACCACTCCGGCTGCCTTTTCCTTGACTACCGCTGCAACGCTAAAACGATGGAAGGCCACACGATCATATACGGCCACACGATGAACGACATCAGTATCTTCGGAGAACTGAGAGACTTCCTCGAAAAAGACTATTATGACACGCACAGGTACTTCTACACGCTTGCGCTCGACAGCGTAACGATGTGGCGCGTCTTTTCGGTATACATCACGACCGTTGACGAGTACTACATCGAAACGTTCTTCAGAACTCCGGCGGACTACCTCGACTTCATAAACGGACTTAAAAACTCGTCGATGTATCAGTCGGACGTTGAACTCGTAGAAACTGACGACGTGCTGACACTCTCGACATGCTACAGACTATATCACGGAGCAGACGGAAGGCTCGTTGTCCATGCCGTAAAAGTCGGCTCATCTCCAATGTTGTAAACGGCAATGAAATTCACAGATCAGACAAGTAAAAAATTCGGTTCCGTCGATCTGAGCGGCCTCTTCGTAAGCGAATACCTGCCCGGGTTAGGCGGCAATGCGCTCAAGATTTACATCACGCTTGCCTATTACGCTAAATCAGGCGTCAGGTCCGACGAGCAGGCGATCGCCAACGTTCTCGGCATAGATGTTTCGTGTGTGAGCGCCGGACTCATCGAGCTCGAATCGAAGGGCCTGATCTTTCGCGAGGGCAATGAGATCTATCTTCCCGACCTCATCGAGAAGCATATACGCGATAATTATTCACCGCGTACCGCCCCGCGCCCGGACAATGCGGATGACCCTGCACACGTTGACCGCACGCACCTCCTGCGCGCCATCAGCGACCGCTTCTTCGGCGGCCAGATGCCTCAGTCGTGGTACAACGATATTGTCCTCTGGGCCGATAAATACGGCTTCTGCGACGAGGTCGTGTTCATGATCTTCCAGCAGAATAAGGAGAAGCCTTTCAACCGCGCATTTATGAAGAAGGTCATGGAAGCGTTCGGAGACCGCGGCATCCGCACCGTCGAACAGATGAACAACTGGATGCAGCAGCGCGAGATATACGTTAAAGTCCGCTCCAAAGTTGCTTCGAACCTCAAGATCAGCCCGCTAACTGTCTACCAGGAAAAATACATAGAAAAATGGTTCTACGAATACGGCTACGGATTCGACGTTATCGATATGGCCCTGAGAGAAGCCGCGGGCATGAACAAACCGTCGTTCAACCTGTACGATACGCTCCTTACGAACTGGCACGAACTAGGCCTCACGGATGCGGCTGCGGTCAAGGCATATATTGCCGAGCGCAGGAAGGGCAGGACCGGTGCATCCGGTGCGCAGACAGGCCAGAGCGGAAAGAAGACCGGACCGAAAGCGGGGGGCAATTTCGGCCAGCGCGAATATGACAGCGGTTTTTATGACAGCATTTACGGTGAGGAACAATGAGCAGGAAAGAAAAGATCCTTTCGGAAGCTGAAAACGAACTTGCCCGCCGCGTGATGGATGCAAGAATATCGTTCAAAAAAAGGGAGAGCGAAAAAGCAGCCGCAAATCCCGAACTGGCTTTTGCAAAAGCGAGGCTGGGATATATCGATATGTGCCTTGACCGCCGCTCGCTCGGAATGGGCGTCAGCGCAAAAATAAAAGAGATCGCAGGCGAAAAAAACGCTCAGCTGTTTTCTCTTAGCACCGCGGAACTCGAACGCGAGAAGGCCGCACAGGAAGCGCTTATACAAAAGCTTTCGGCTGAATATGGCGTATCTTCCGGAGCGGAAGATGACGGACGGTATTACTGCCCGGTATGCAAAGACAGAGGGTACGTGACGGACGAAAACGGAATTGACCGCCGCTGCACATGCTTTAAAGAAATATTTGCGCTTAAGATAAGAGAAGCGTCGGGTCTGCCGGAGGGTGACTTCGAATTGACAGCGCCGCCCGCCGGAATGTACCCCGAAAAAGCAGATAAGGAAAGATACGGAATATCCGAAAGCCCTGCAGGTAACGCCGCTAAAATGTACGAATTTGCCGCCAGATTCGCGCGCGATACGGGCGCGGCGTCAAAGAAGCTTCTGTTCATTACCGGGCCTGTTGGCGTTGGTAAGACGCACCTTGCATGCTGCGTCGCAGAGGAGGCAATCCGCAAGTGCATGTTCGTCGTGTACAGCGGCATCGTTTCAGTGCTCGATTCGCTCCAGACACGTTTCTTCAATTCGGACGAAGAGCGCGAGGCGTACGAAGAAAAACGCGAATTTACAGAAACCGCGGATATGCTCATTATCGACGATCTGGGCGTGGAAAACGTGACAGATAAGCGCTACGAAAGCCTCATTTCGCTCATTGACGCGCGCTCCGCAAATATGCTCAAGACGGTGATAACGTCGAATTACAGTCTTTCGGAAATACGCTCCATATACGGAGAAAGGCTAACGTCAAGGTTTGCCGACAGGAAAAACTCGATGAACCTGAGGCTCGCGGGAGACGACATTAGACTGCTGAAGAATACGGTCAGGTGACCGTCCGGTCAATAAAACTGAAATACAGGTTGGTGACGTATGGATTTAGAAACTATCCAAAAAAAGAGCATAGAGGATCTTAAGATCATCGCGTCAATGCTCGGTATCGAAGTGCCTGAGAAGTGCACGAAGGCAAAGCTTATCAAGCTGATCGCAGGCGAAGAGGCGACAAAAGCTGCCGGCGGCTCGCGTAAGCGCGGCAGAAAGCCTTCTGCCGGGAAGACAGAGAAAGCGGAGAAAGAGGAGCCCAGGGCTGCCGAAAAGCCCGAGGAGCCCAAGGCCGCCGGAAAGCCCGAAGAGCCCAAAGCCGCCGATACCGTAAAAGCCGCTGAAGAACCGGCGAAAGCGGAGAAAAAGCCTGGCAGGCGCGGAAGGCCTCCCAAAAATAAAAAAGCCGAAAACGAGGCAGCACAGGACAAGGCCGGCCAGGAAAAAGATGCTCCTGCTGCTGAAACCGGGACCGGAGCCGCAGAGGCGGGAGAGGCCGAAGGGGAGAAGACCGCTGAACGCAACGGCGGGACCACTGTAAAAGACGAAGACCTCACCGGTACGAAAAAAGGCGAATTCCAGGAAAATTCCGAAGAAGTTGTCGGCCTGCTCGACGTCATGCAGGAGGGATACGGATTCCTTCGCACAAACAAATACTTCAACGGAAATAAAGACGTCTTCGTTGCCCCTAACTTCATCCGCAAATACGGTCTTCGCACAGGCGACGAGATCGCGGGACGCAGCCGTCCGCAGCGCGATAACGACAGATACCAGGCTCTTTTCTACATCACGTCTATCAACGGAAAAACTCCCGACCAGGCGCAGAACCGCGTGCCTTTTGAATCGCTCATACCGATCTATCCCGACGAACAGCTGAAGCTGGAGACCACCCAGAACGAGCTTTCAACGAGGCTGATCGACCTGATCGCGCCGATCGGAAAAGGCCAGCGCGGAATGATCGTGTCACCTCCGAAAGCAGGTAAAACGGTGCTCCTGAAAAAAATTGCGAACGCGATCACGGCAAATTACCCCGAAGTCAAACTAATCGTCCTTCTGATCGACGAACGCCCCGAAGAAGTAACGGATATGCGTGAATCGATCGAAGGAGAAGTCGTTTCGTCCACATTCGACGAGATGCCTGAAAGACATATAAAAGTAGCCGAAATGGTGTTCGAACGTGCCAGAAGACTCGTGGAATTCGGTCACGACGTCGTCATACTGATGGACAGTTTAACGAGGCTCGCAAGAGCATATAACATAACGATCACGCCGACGGGCAGGTCGCTCTCAGGCGGTCTCGATCCGGGCGCAATGTACAGCCCGAAGAAGTTCTTCGGAGCAGCCAGAAACATACGCGGAGGAGGCAGCCTGACGATCGTTGCCACCGCGCTGATCGATACCGGCTCGAAGATGGACGACGTTATTTTCGAGGAATTCAAGGGCACGGGCAATATGGAGCTTCATCTTGACCGCAAATTGTCCGAAAAACGCGTATTCCCGGCGATCGATATCAACAAATCCGGCACGAGAAAAGAAGAACTGCTGCTTTCGGAAGCGGCACTAAACGCCGTATTCTCGATCCGGAAAGCCATCGCCAACGCAGGCGGCGCGGACGTCACCGAAATGATCGTCAGCAAGATGCTGAAGACACAGAACAACGAAGAATTTATAAAATCAGTAAGAGTAGGAATAGAAAGGCCGACTAACTGAGAACAGCCGGTCCGGGACGTGAAATGAGAGTAATAATCGTAGGTTCAGGCAAGATCGGCCGGTATATGGTCGAAAGCCTTGTAAAAGAAGAACACGACGTTGTCGTCGTAGATAACTCGGTAAAAGTCATCGAAGAGGTCACGAACCAGTACGACGTTATGGCGGTGTGCGGCAACGGCGCGGATTGGGAGACTCTTGCGGAGGCGGGAGCGGCCCATGCGGAACTCGTGGCGGCAATAACCGATTCGGATGAGAAGAACATGCTGTCGTGCTTCATGGCCAGAAAGCTTGGCGCGAGGCACACGATCGCCAGGATCCGCAATCCCGAATACAATGACGCCAGCCTCGGATTCCTTAAAGAGCAGTTGAACCTCTCGATGGCAATAAACCCCGAGCAGCTTGCTGCCGAGGAGATATACAACCTTCTCAGATTCCCGTCTGCGACGAAAGTGGAATCGTTCTCGCGGCGCAATTTCGAAATGATCGAGATCAGGCTTCGCCCCGACTCTCCGCTCGACGGACTTAACCTTATCGAAATGCGCCAGGAATATAAAGGACAGTACCTCGTATGTGCCGTACAGCGCGGCGAAGACGTATTTATTCCCGACGGCCATTTCGTGCTTCACGGAGGAGACAGGGTAGGTATAACCGCTACCAGGAGCGAGATCTCCAAGCTGATGAAGAGCCTGGGAACGATGCAGAAGCAGGCTCGCAGCGTAATGATCCTCGGAGGCAGCCGCACTACATACTATCTGGCGAAGCTTCTGATATCGGCAGGAATTCAGGTAAAAATCATCGAAAAAGACAGGGAAATATGCAGAGACCTCTGCGATTCGCTGCCTAAAGCCGTTGTGCTCCAGGGAGACGGAGCGCAGCAGGATATGCTCATGGAAGAAGGACTCGGGCAGTAGGACGCGTTTATTTCCCTCACCGGCGTTGACGAAGAGAACATACTGATGTCGATCTTCGCCTCGAACCATAACGTGCCCAAAGTCATATCCAAAGTAAACCGCGAAGAAATGTCGCTGCTCGCCGAAAAGCTTGCCCTTGACACCATAATAACTCCCAGAAAGATCGTTTCGGATATCATCCTGAGATATGCCAGAGCGCTTCATAATTCCGAGGGCAGCAATATCGAGACGCTGTACCACCTGATGGACGGTTACGCCGAAGCGCTGGAGTTTCACGTTAACGCCGGTTCTCCAGTAATCGGAAAGCCGCTCAAAGAAATGAATTTCAAGAAAAACACGCTTATCGCCGGCATAATCCGCGGGCGAAACGCTATAATTCCGGCAGGCGACGACGTCATCATGGCAGACGATAATGTTGTCGTCATAGGCAGCGGAGTGCGCTTTAACGACGTGGCAGACATTCTTGCATAGGAGATATTGTCCGGCATGAACAGAAAGTCCGTTTTTTATACGTTAGGATTGCTGCTTGATATAGAGGCCGTGCTGATGATAGTACCGGCCCTGGTCTCGTGCGCCTTCCGCGAATGGAAAAGCGCCGGAATGCTCCTGCTGTCGTCGGTGATCGCCTCGGCTGCCGGTTCTCTTCTCCTGTTTATCTGCAGGCACAGGAACAAAGCGATCTACGCTAAAGAGGGGTTTGTCATCGTCTCGTTCGGCTGGCTGCTTCTGACGCTGTTCGGGGCAATGCCGTTCGTTCTGAACGGAGAGCTCGGATTTATTGACGCCATCTTCGAAACGGCGAGCGGCTTCACCACGACCGGTGCGTCGATCATCACCGACCTTGACAGCTTAAGCCGCGGCACGATGTTCTGGCGAAGCGCGACGCACTGGCTGGGCGGCATGGGAGTCCTCGTGCTGATGATGGCGATATTGCCCACCGACACGGAAGGTTCGGTGCACATTCTCAGAGCAGAAGTGCCGGGCCCGACATTCGGTAAATTTGTGCCTAAACTGCGCAAAACGGCCATGATCCTGTACCTGATATACATCGGTATCACGCTGATCGAAGTCGTGATGCTGCTGTGCGGAGGGCTGTCTATCTATGAAAGTCTCGTGTACGCGTTCGGCACGGCGGGTACCGGCGGTTTCGGCCTCCGGAGCAACAGCCTGACCGATTACTCCGCGTACGTGCAATGGGTGATTGGCGTGTTCATGGTCCTGTTCGGCGTGAATTTCAATCTGTACTATCTTGCGATAATGGGGAAGGTCAGGATGGCGCTCAAGAGCCGCGAACTCTGGCTCTACTTCGGGATCGTTATCGTCAGCACGACGCTCGTGGCGGTGAACGTTTATTCGTATTACGGCAATATGAATGATACGGTGCGCAACTCATTCTTCCAGGTGTCGTCGATATTGAGCACGACCGGTTATTTCACGGCAGATTTCGACGCGTGGAGCGTCAGGGCAAAGGCAGTGCTGTTTATGCTTTATTTTGCCGGCGGCTGTGCTGGTTCAACGGCGGGCGGCATAAAGATCGCGAGACTGATACTGCTCGGCAAGACGATCCGCAGGGACCTTCGGCATATGGTGCATCCTCACTCGGTCGGAGTCGTGAAATTCGAGGGCAGGCGCGTTGACGACAATACCCTGCGCGGCGTTACGTCATTCTTCGTGCTGTACGTTGCGGTGCTCGCAAGCGTTTTCGTGCTCCTGAGCCTGTTAGAACCGGCCGTTGACCTCCTCACTAATATTACAGCATCGATGGCGACGCTGAATAACGTCGGTCCCGGTTTCGGCATGGTCGGTCCGTACCTGGGCTACAGTTTTTACTCTCCTGTTTCCAAGGTAATTCTTTCGCTTTCTATGCTCCTCGGCCGTCTGGAGATATATCCGCTCATCCTTCTCCTTTCCCCGGCCATCTGGAGGCGCAAATGAGCGCTCAGAGCGATGCGCCAAGGTCGGTCGGTACGGTAATCGTTGGAGCCGGACCGGCGGGGCTCGCGTGTGCCCTGGAACTTCTGCGTTCAGGCGTCAAGGACGTTCTCGTAGTGGAGAAGCACCGTTTTCCGCGCTACAAGTGCTGCGCCGGCTACATCACTTCCAAAACATTCGAAACATACAAGAATTTCGGCCTGGATCCGGAGAAATGCGGCTATTCGTTCATTGAAGATTTCAGGCTTTTCCGCGGCGCGAAAGAGCGGCAGAAAATCGTCAATAAATTTCTGTATACGAGCAGGGCGATCGATCGTGTTGACCTCGACAATGCGTTTTTCAGGCTTGCGAAGGATTCGGGCGTCAATATAGAAGAGGAAACGGAAGCCGTATCGGTCGACAGGGAAGAAAATGTATTGACCGTCAGGACGGCGGACGGCAGCGAATCCCGCATAAAATACGGTAATCTCGTGTTTGCGGACGGTACGTACGGACCGGGGTCGCTGCTTCAGAAAAAGCGCTCCGCAAAGCGCGTGAATATTGCCATGCAGCTTATTTTTAAAAGCGATCTGCCCGACGGGATCGAGATCAGGTTCGGCGTTTCGAGGCGTGGGTACGTCTGGGTCAGCAGCTACGGCGGAGTGACGAACGTGGGCCTTACGGATCGCTTCAGGCGGGGCGTAAATTACAAAGAACTCTTTGAAAATTTCATGCGCTTGCGCGGGCTGACAGGCGAAGGCGGAAGTGCGGATGATCTTGAACAGATCCGGAAGATGAAGGCCGCGTTCACGCCGATCGGCATCAGGAAAGCGGTCGTGGGTGACAATATCTTTTTCGTCGGCGATGCTCTGGGTGCGTGCGATCCGCTTACTCTGTCCGGACTCCGGTACGGGCTGAAAAGCGGCAGCGCTGTCGCGCGGTCAATAATAAGCGGTTCTCCTTCCGTTATTAAGAAGTATGCTTTTTCGCTGCGCATCCGTTTTGCGTTCATGTCGCTCATCCAGCGCGTTTTCTACCTGCGTCCCGTCCAGTTTATGGTATTCAACGTGGGCTGCCGCGTTTTCGGAGGCGTCATACGCAGCGCATTCAACAGGTTCCTTGTCAGCAAATGAATTTACGGTTCTTTTCTTTATTCCGTGAATAATCGGTTTGTCACCTCCTTCCCGCTCCCTATCGCTCATTTTTGCGGTTGAGAAGTGTACTCCTTCAGACTTTACGTATTGCGCTACAATCAAGATAATAATATAATTGAAATAAATTAATTAACGTTACTTTATATGAAAATAATAGTTTTTATCTTTCTTTTTACGATTCTTCATACACCCTTATTACAAGGGCGTCCGCCGGTAATACAACTTCAAGAACTTTAAACCCAATACTTTGGAGTACTATCAGCAATTCCGGTTCTATTGTTTATTGCTGTGTTGAGGCATATCAAACCAATGTTCCTCAAACCGGAGCATACTATTCAAATGTCTTAAATATGCACTTATTATAATACTTCTGCCGACTTTTCTTTTCGCTCCAAAAAGTTATTGCATCAAGTTTCCTATCGTTGTATAATGCCACCAACGGCGTTGACGGAGACAGGCGCCGCCATTGACCTTTTACAGAGAACCGCCGGTTGGTGCGAGGCGGCAGGGAAGGGCGGATGCAGATCACTCCTGAGCCGGGCAGCAGAAGACGCGCGCGACGTATCGCGTTTGGCACAGTAAGCTACCCCGGGGCGTCCCGTAACAGGCGGAAGATTTACGTGCGAACGGCCGCAGGAAAAAGAGCCTTAAACGCACCGAATCCGGCAGAATTCCGAGTGGTACAGCGAGATCATTGACCTCGTCTCAATTCTGAGACGGGGCTTTTTTTATCCCCTGCCAATGGAGCTGAGTCGGACGACCATATTGAGGGAGAGAAAACATTATGGCACTGTTTGAAGAGTATGTTAACCGAAGCGATTTCAGTTCCTACGAGGACATGAAGGAAAATCTCCGCATAAACGTACCGGAAGATTTCAATTTCGCGTACGACGTTGTGGACAAACTGGCAGCACGCAAGCCTGACGCGCGGGCAATGGTTTGGTGCGATGACACCGATACCGAGCGTACGTTCACGTTTAAAGACATTTCAGTTATGTCGATGAAGGCGGCCAATTATTTCCGGTCTCTCGGCATCCGCAAAGGCGACAGCGTGGTGCTGGTGCTGAAGCGTCATTATCAGTTCTGGTTTGCGCTTTTAGGCCTCCACCGTTTAGGCGGCGTAGCGGTCCCGGCCACGCATCTGCTAACTGCGAAAGACCTTGACTACCGCTTTAACCGCGCGGACGTTAAGGCGATCGTATGCACCACCGATCACGATTTTTATAAACAGGTGGAAGAGGCGCAATTGACCTCGCCCACGCTTAAACTCAAATTATACGCAGGCGGATACGGTGTAAAGCCGGGCGGAGACTGGCTCGACTTTGACGCGGGCGTTGACGCCGCGAGTCCCGAGTTCCCGAGACCGGCCGGAGACGACGCGGTGCACAACGACGATACGATGCTCCTGTATTTCACGTCCGGCACGTCCGGCTACCCTAAAATGGTCATCCACGATTTCGCGTATCCCCTCGGCCACATCATCACCGCGGGCTACTGGCACAGCGTTAAGGAAGGCGGCCTCCACATGACCGTCGCTGAGACCGGCTGGGCAAAGGCGGTCTGGGGTAAATTGTACGGTCAATGGCTGGGCGAGTCGGCTATTTTCGTGTA
>JAGADO010000098.1 GCA_017613535.1 Clostridia bacterium
ATTCTACCGTTTTGGACGCTCAGGAAGATCTGAATTCTCCTGACAGTGACGACGACGGTTTCGAGGGGGCAAATCTTGTTTCTCTTTTTGATGAGGAGGGAAATGAGTACGAGTTCGAGCTTCTTGATTATGTCGATTACAACGATAAGCTTTATGCTGTAATGATTCCTTCGGAACTTACCGACTCCGAAGACGATCAGATCGCGGTCATTATGGAGACTTATTTCGAAGGAAACGAGCCCAACTTCATATTTGTTGATGACGAAGAGCTCGCGCAGAAGGTTTTGGACGCTTACTCGGCCGAAAGCGGTGATTAACATATGCTCGTACCTGCCTTTATCGATATACATATGCACGGATGCGGGGGAGTTGACGCTGCATCCTGCGATCCGGACGGCCTTGATAATATGTGTCGTCTGCTTGCCTCACACGGTACAGGCGGGTTTTTACCTACACTTCCGGCAGTTTCTCCAGAGATTTCAAGGAAAGCATTATCTGTATTTGATGCAAAAATGAAAGAGCAGGCTGAAACGCTCAGAACGCTTTCTGAAACTGCTGACGGAGATAAAATTAAACTTAAAGAAGCTTTTGTGCTTGGCGCTCATCTCGAAGGTCCCTTTATGCTGCCGGCTTTTAAAGGAGCCCTTGACCAATCCGTATTTCTTCCTGCGACCATTGATAACTGGAGAGCGCTTACGGAGGGATTTGAGCACGTCGTAAAGAGAGTGACTATCGATCCTCTTTGCCCAGGAGCACTTGATCTTATTTCGTACCTTGCAGGAAAGGGAATATCCGTCACGTGCGGTCATACTGCCGCTGACAGCGAAACTATTTTTAAAGCATTCGAATCGGGGGCAACATCTGTCACTCACATTTTTAATGCGATGCCTTCGATCCACCACCGAAACCCCGGACCGGCCGCTGCGGCAATGGCTGATGACAATGCTTTTGCCGAGCTGATCTGCGATTTCCTTCACGTAAATAAAGTGGTCTGCAAGATGGTTATAAAGAGCAAATCGCCCGATAAAGTTGCTGTTATAACTGATTCTTGTGAAGCTGCCGGAATGCCGGACGGCAAATACAGACTGTGCGGTCAGGAAATTAATGTGATCAACGGAGAAGCGCGCCTTGACGACGGTCGCCTCGCTTCAAGTACTGTTTTTATGGATAAAGAACGGCTTAATCTTTTAAGTCTCGGCTTCGGTGAACGCGACGTTTCAAAACTTACCCATCATACGCCTTTAAACTGCATATCCGCACCACCCGAATTCAGATCTGTTCTGTCTCATGTGTACGCGGATATACGCAGCGACGGTTTTGCAAAAGGACTTGTTTTCAGCAAAGTTTTATAACATATTTCATTTTACCGGAGGGATAATATGAACTGCTATTTCGGACTTCCTTCGAGAAAACTTGACCCATCGGGAAGCGCTTCGATAACGAAGATCTACAAAGACGCTGTAAAAGAAGGCCTCGAAAAAGGTTTCACTCCGGTCATCGTTTACATATCAGATGATCTTATATCATATTTCGAAGACGTCTTCGGGGAAGAAGGCGGAATAGAAAACTATGTCAGTACTAAATTGAACGGAAAATTAAAGGATCCTGAAGAAATAATAAAAGAAAGGCTGAACGAGCATCTGGAATATATTGACGACAGTTCTTTTTTTGATATTTGCGACGAAACGGCCGATGAATGGATCGATCATTCTGATTCATGGAAATTTGATTCTTTTCTGCCTTCACCGGATTCGTTTACCGGAGATCCGTATCTGATCGAAGTACCGACTCGTAATCCTTACGAAGTATTTGCGTGGATACCTTTCTGCGGTTTTAACGAATGCCCTGATGTAGACGAAATGATATCGCTCACTAAACGCTGGTACGAAAAATACGGCGCGGTACCCGCACAGATATCATTTGACACGCTTTCGCTCTACTTGAGTAAACCAGTATCCGACAGGCAGGAATCCGCCGAAATATCAAAAGAGCTGTTTGCCGTTTGTCCTGATATCGCATTTGACTGCGGTGGTATCGAACCGTTTTTCGCATCAGTATATAACAGCTATTGCTGGCAGTTCTGGTGGGATTGACAGCTGCTGAAAAAACGTCAAAGGTATTGCCGGGAATTACACCGAAACGTTCCGGAAATAATTGACAGATTAAATAATTAATATAAAATTATAATATTAAGGCCAAAGAGCCGTGCGGCCAGCCTTAATAGAGTTTTTATTTGAAAAAAGAAAGCCGGCGAGCAGTGTTGAGATTTGAAACTAAATGTGTCCAAAGCGGTTATGAGCCCAAGAACGGCGAACCGAGAGTTCTGCCAATAATTCAAAGTACGACGTATAAATATGATTCGGCAGACGCTATGGGAGCACTTTTTGATCTCAAAGCAGACGGCTTTTTCTATACGAGACTGGCTAATCCGACCGTCGATGCGGTAGAGAAGAAGATCGCTTCTCTCGAAGGCGGAGTTTGCGCTATAATGACGTCTTCCGGACAGGCCGCCAGTATGTTCTCGGTTCTGAATATATGCAAAGCAGGCGATCACGTCATCAGTTCATCTGCAATATACGGCGGAACTTATAATCTTTTCAACAAGACACTCAGGGATCTCGGAATCGACTTCACGTTCGTATCTCCGTACATCTCAGCTAAGGAGCTTGATAAAGAATTCCGTTCCAACACGAAATGTGTATTCGGAGAAACTATATCCAATCCTTCGCTCGATGTTCTGGATATCGAACTGTTTGCTAAAATAGCACATAAGAACGGCGTGCCTCTCATTATTGACAATACATTCGCCACACCTGCTAATTGCCGCCCGCTCGAATTCGGCGCTGATATAATCGTCCATTCGACGACTAAATATATGGACGGTCATGCGTGCGCACTGGGCGGAGTCGTTGTCGACGGCGGAAAATTTGACTGGAAAGCCTCCGGTAAATACCCGATGCTCACCGAACCGGATGAATCGTACCATGGCGTAACTTATACCGAATCATTCGGAAACGCTGCGTACGGGGCAAAGATGAGAGCTCATCTGATGCGTGATATGGGGGCAATGCAGAGTCCTCAGAACGCTTTTCTGCTCAATCTCGGACTTGAGACGCTCTTCCTGCGTATGGAAAGGCACTGCTCCAATGCTCTTAAAGTGGCTCGTTACCTCGAAAGCCTCATTCCGTCCGGAAAGATAACATGGATCAATTATCCCGGCCTCGAATCGAGCAGATGCTACGGACTCGTTAAGAAATATATGCCTGCCGGATCATGCGGCGTAATTTCATTCGGTGTCGCCGGCGGCAGGGAAGGCGCTGTAAGATTCATGGAAGGATTAAAGCTCGCAGCTATAGTTACTCACGTCGCTGACGCGAGAACGTGCGTTCTGCATCCTGCCAGCACGACCCACAGACAGATGAGCGATAAAGAACTCGAAGAATGCGGAGTAAAGCCTGACCTTATCAGATTCTCCGTCGGAATCGAAAACGCAGACGATATCATCGAAGATATCGCCGGAGCACTCGAAAAGATCTAAACTTAAAAAGGAAACGATCTATGGAACGCGATTTTCTTGAATTAATACATAGAGCGGAAGCTGAAGCAGCAGATAAGATCAATGCTGCTAAGGTTAAGGCGTCTGAAATCGAGAAAAGCGGAATATCCGAAGCAGAAGAATTACGCTCCGGAAGCCGCGAAGAATGGATGAAGAAAAAAGAGCGCGAATTGTCGGAAGCGCAGTACAATATCAAGAAAAAGTTTGATAATAAGAAGACTTTCCTGACCGTTGCCCTTAACGAAATGAAGCTAAAAGCATCCGGAAACATTGACCGTGCAGCCGGACTGATCGTCGAAAGGATCTTGAATAGCTAATGTCAGTTTCAAAAATGAAGCGCGTCAGTCTAGTCGGACTTTTGCGCGATAAAGCAGAGATCATTGACAAGCTTCAGGAACTGGGGATGGTTCATATCTCCGGTTATGATGAATTGTGCCAGCTCAAAGAATCTGCGGAAGAACTCGGCCCTGAAGCGGAACTGCGCACGAGCCTTGACGGTCTTGAATTATCCGATCCCGAATCAGCGCTCCGGTCTGATCCCGAATACGTACGCATCAATGACGAGCGCGATAAACTAAGGCGCTGCATTGAAGAACTTGCTCCGTTTGATGAACGCAAAAAAGGTCTTTTTTCTTTTCTTCGCCCCGTAAACGCAGAAACTGTAACTGATGCAGGAATCAGGCGCGACGAGATCATAGCTGAAGCTGAAAAGATCATCAGAACCGACGCCGACGTAAAGGAAGCTGAAGAGAAAGCTGCAAGGCTAGATAATAAATTAAATATGATCCGCCCCTGGGCTGATTTTCCGTATATTCCGTCTCAGACAGATACTCAGTTTACCGTTACCGATTTTCTTTCGGCTGAATCTGTAAAAGAGATTGATGAGCTTAAAAACAGTCTTTGCGAAACGGCTCCTTCGGCTGACATCTGGATCGTCGGGAACAACGATAATTTCTATCCTTTCGTTTTGACCTGCCTGCGTGACGATCATGCTGCTGCCGAGAAAGTATACGCAGCATCAAGAGTCACGAGGTACGATTTTTCAGATATTGATTCTGTTCCCGAAGAATTTGCCAAAACACTCGAATCTGACATAAAAGAATCGCTCGAGCAAAAAAATGAACTTTTAAATTCAAGAAAAGAAACAGCTGGAAGATTATCAGATTTCGAAGTTCTGTATGATTATCTCGGGATCAAGGCCGATAAGATGCGTGCAGGCCTCAGTATGTCTGATTCGACCGTTACTTTCAGGCTGGAAGGATGGATTCCATCCAGAACGGAAAGCACTGTCAGACAGGAGATAGGCGACGGATATATATGCCATCTTGAATTTAGCGAGCCGGGCGAAAATGAATTGCCGCCAACGAAGCTTGAAAACGGAGTGATCGGAGGATCGGTCGAACCGGTCGAATCACTGTACAGTCTGCTCAGATACGGCGAACTTGACCCGTCGGCAATATCCGCGATCTTTTACGCTTTGTTCTTCGGTTTTATGTTTTCTGATGCGGGGTACGGAATCATTTTGACGATCGCATGCATCGTTATACTGATCAAGTGCAAACTCAAGGAAAGCATGAAGAAAAACATCACGCTGTTCCTTCTCTCAGGCATTTCGACCACTTTCTGGGGAATCGTCTTCGGAAGCTGGTTCGGAAACCTTGTCCAGACCGTTACTCTCGGAAACTTCGCGATAAAGCCGCTTTGGTTCGATCCGCAGGATAGCGCAAATACAGAGCATTTCCTGGCATTTACGCTTCTTCTTGGAGTGATTCATCTTTACGCTGCTTACGCCATGAAGGCTGCAAACCTTATCGCAAAGGGCAAATGGATCGATGCTATATGCGATGTATTCTTTTGGTATATCTTCTATACCGGAGAAATATTCTTCCTGCTTCCGTACATCCCGTACTACGGACAGACACAGTTTTGCGCAAACGTCAGTAAATACGGCATTTATCTTTTAGGGATCGGTTTTCTGCTCATACTATTTACAAAAGGCAGAAAATCAAAGAATCCGTTCATCAAAATGTTCGGAGGGATCACTTGCCTGTACTCACTCGTCGATATGCTGTCGGACTGCCTGTCGTATACCAGACTTATGGCAATGGGCCTCGCGACTTCTGTTATCATCAACGTTTTCAACTCTATCGCGGCTTCTGCAGCAGGGCTGAATACTGTTGGAATCACGTTCAGATTCATTGTGTTCGTGATAATATTCATCGCCGCGAACCTGTTCAACTTTGCCATTAACGCACTAGGAGCGTACGTCAATGCATGCCGTCTTACATACATAGAATTTTTCGGCAAGTTCTATGAGGGCGACGGTACGGAGTATGCTCCGCTTCGCTACAACACAGAATACATCTACATTGAGAACAATAACGCTATAAAGAAGAAAAGATGATTTCTTTTCAGGGAGGTATTTAAATGAACTTATCCTTAATCTTTACACTTCTCACGGAAACTACGGGAGCCGAAAAAGCTGTTGACACTGCTTCGAAGTTCTTTAACTGGGGCGGTTCAGCCATTGCCCTCATCGGCGCGGCGCTGGCCGTTGTCCTTGCAGGCATCGGTTCTGCTATTGCGGTAAAGAACGTCGCATCTGCCGGTATCGGACTCCTCACCGAAGATCCGAGACAGTTCATGCCAGCTCTCGTTCTTTCGTTGCTGCCTTCCACGCAGGGCATTTACGGATTCGTTATCGCGTTCATGATGCTCGGAAAAGTAGAAGCCGGAATGGGATTCACTGACGGATTCTCGCTTATGCTCGCAGGTCTTCCAATCGGTATCGTCGGACTGCTCTCGGCTATATTCCAGGGCAAAGTCGCTGCCGCCGGTATACAGCTTGCCGCAAAACAGCCCAAGCACTGGTCAAGGGCAATGATCCTTACGCTGCTTGTCGAAATGTTTGCACTGCTCAGCTTCATCATCTCGATCTTTATGGTCAACAACGGCTGACGTTCCGCGCACGCCAAAAGGACCGTTCAATTTCTGAAAGGGATCATTCATTATGACAGAGAATACCAGCGGAATTGATATGATTCTTAATAAAATACGCGAATACGGAGACCAGACTGCCGAAAAGCTGATCGACGAGAGCACACGTAAATCCAAAGAACTGACCGATGAGGCAAGATCAGAAGTATCTGCTTATATCGAATCGGAGGAAAAATCTCTCGGAGACGAGATAGCGAGGATCGAAGCACAGGCCGAGACCGATTATGCAGCGACAAAACGCGACAGAACGCTTGCACTTAAGCAAGAGATGATATCTAAAGCGTACGACAGAGCTGCGGTAGTTCTCGGCGGGATCTCGGACGACGATAAACTAAGACTTTACCGTAAATGGCTTAAAATGTACGGTGAGAATTCGGATTATTCCGTCGTTCTGAACAAGCACGACCGAGATTCGTTCGGAGATATCCTTGCTTCCGAAATGAGCAGGGGAGAGTTTCCGGGCCATCCGTCTCTTTCTGCTTTTGCCGCTGAAATAAGCGGAGGTATGATACTGGATTTCGGAGACTCAAGGAACGACATATCGTTCGAGTCGGTCGTTAACAATGAAAGAGGCAGGTTCGACGGAGAACTTGTTGACATTCTGTTTGCGGAAGGATAACTGACATGCGCCGGGAAATCGATTACGCGTATGCTGTGGCAAGAATAAAGGCGATGGAAAATAAGCTGCTGAAAAGCGGCGATATTGACGCGCTCATTGATACCGATCCGGAGATGCTGATCGATTCGCTGACCGGATTCGGTTATCCGTCCAATGAGCGTGTTTCTTCTGTTACGTCCGATAAAGAAGAAGCAGATCCTCTTTCGGCCTATACCGGGATCCTCTCGGCGTTTTTCTCCGAAACGGTACGAGACGTAATGTCATTTACTCCTGAGCCTGACGTGCTCAGATGCTTCCTTATTCCGGCAGATTACAACAATGCTAAAAAGTGCGTTAAATATCTAGCCGCGGATAATGCCGAAAAAGACCGTAATAAACCCGATCTAAGCGAAAACGGATATTACAGCTCGGAAAAACTGCTTGATGCTTTTATAAAAAAAGATTTCAAAGAGCTGGATGTCACGCTTGCTCAGGCGGGGAAGGCGGCTTTCGAAGAGCTATCTCAAAGCGGCAGTTCCAGAAACTCCGATATCATACTTGATAAAGCCTGCTTTGAAGCGATGGCGAAGGCTTCTTCGTCAGCTTGTTTTAATACGAAGCGTGTAATGAAGCGTTATCTCGGTATTTACGCTGACTGGAAAAATCTGCTTGCGTCAATGCGTATTTCCGCTTCCGGCAGCGATCCTGCTTTATTTGAAAAAGCGTATCTTCCCGGAAACGTGGCCAAGTCATACTACATCGGCCTTATCGAGGAAAAAACGCAGCCTTTCGCAGGAACGAAGTATGAAAAGTACGTCGAAGAGTTTTTAGCGGCGAAACAGAATGCTTCACGTGATCCGGGAAGCATAGCACTTTATGAGCAGCTCTCTGATGCGTACATTGACGGCCAGCTGATGAAAGACAGAAACGAGCCCTACCGGATAAACGCACTGCTGGCATATATTGCCGCCAGAAAACGCGAGATATCCGTAATAAGACTGATCGTTGTCGGAAAACGCGCCGGAATATCAGGCGACAGGATCCGCGAAATGATCGCAAGCAGCAATTTTGCACTTGATTTTGTAAAAGGATTGTAAAAATGGCTTATTCTATTGCGGTAATGGGAGACAAGGAAAGCACGCTTTCTTTCAAAGCTATAGGTGTGAAGGTCTACGAGTGTTCTACACGTGCCGGAGCGCTTAAGGCTCTCAGAGCGGCCGCCGAAGAGGCAGCCATAATATATGTTACGGAAGATATATTCCGTCTGATCCCGGAAGAGATCAGAACTTATGACGATAAGCCGCTCCCGGCTATCATCCCGTTCCCCGGTATTAAGGGAAGCACAGGCCTTGGAATGGAGCTTCTTAATAAATCGGTCGAAACGGCAGTCGGAAGCAATATTCTTCAGAATTAACGGCTAAGGAAAGGACGATCATATATGGTCAGGGGAGTAATAACTAAGATATCCGGTCCGCTTGTTGTCGCGTCCGGAATGCGCGCCGCTAATATGTTCGATATGGTTAAGATCGGAGAGCTCGGACTCACCGGCGAGATCATAGAGATACACGGCGATAAAGCGTCGATCCAGGTTTATGAAGAGACAGCCGGTTTGAAGCCCGGAGAAGAGGTCGTAAGTACAGGCCTTCCTCTAAGCGTTGAACTTGGCCCCGGACTGATAAAGAGTATCTTCGACGGCATACAGAGACCGCTTGAGAAAATGTACAGCATTCAGGGGTACAATATCAAAAGAGGTCTTACGATACCCGCACTTGACCGCGAAAAGAAGTGGCATTTCTCTCCGGCGTGCAAGGCGGGAGATGAACTGATCGAAGGAGACGTTATAGGTACCGTTAAAGAGACCGAGATCGTTACACAGCGCATAATGCTTCCTAAAGGCGTTAGCGGTACTATAAAAGAGATCCGGGAAGGCGACTACACGGTAGAAGAGCCCGTCGGGATCATCGTTGACGGAAGGGGCAGAGAGCACGATATTAAGATGCTGACCACATGGCCCGTCCGTGTAGGCCGTCCGTATACGCAAAAACTGCCTCCCGCAGAGCCTCTTTCGACCGGTCAGAGAAATATAGATACGCTCAATCCTATCGCTAAAGGCGGAGCCGCGGCAATACCGGGTCCATTCGGAAGCGGTAAAACAGTCGTTCAGCACCAGCTCGCGAAATGGGCTCAGGCTGATATTGTCGTCTACATCGGCTGCGGCGAGCGCGGCAATGAAATGACGGACGTTCTAAACGAATTTCCGGAGATCATTGACCCGAGATCAGGAAAATCACTTATGGAGCGAACGGTGCTGATCGCCAATACTTCGGATATGCCCGTTGCCGCCAGAGAAGCTTCGATATATACAGGAATAACGATCGCAGAGTACTTCCGCGATATGGGCTACGACGTGGCTATTATGGCTGACTCTACTTCCAGATGGGCTGAAGCACTCCGTGAGATGTCCGGCCGTCTTGAAGAGATGCCCGGTGAAGAAGGATATCCCGCATACCTTGGATCAAGACTTGCTCAGTTCTACGAAAGAGCCGGTATGGTTCGCACTCTTGGCTCGCGCCCCAGAAACGGATCGGTCACTGCAATAGGCGCCGTTTCACCTCCCGGAGGCGATATTTCAGAACCCGTATCTCAGGCGACGCTTCGTATCGTAAAAGTATTCTGGGGACTCGATTCATCGCTTGCCTACGCGAGACATTTCCCTGCAATCAACTGGCTCAACAGCTATTCTCTGTATGTTACGAGCCTTACGCCGTGGTTTACGAAAAATGTTGCCCCTGACTGGATGGAGAAACGAGGCACGATGTTAAGACTCCTGCAAAAAGAAGCAGAACTCAACGAGATCGTAAAACTGGTAGGCGTCGATGCGCTTTCCGGACAGGACAGGCTCGTGCTTAACGCGACAAGGTCTATCCGTGAAGATTACCTCCAGCAGGATGCCATGGACGAAATCGATACGCACGCTTCATACAGCAAAATGTACGGTCTTATGAGCCTCGTGCTTGAATACTATAATAAATGCTCTGAAGCGCTTTCAAGAGGCGTCAGTTTCAAGGGCATCGATCATCTTAAAGTTACAGAGCGGATAGGCAGGATCAAATTTGTGCCTGAAGACCGTTTCCCGCAGGAACTCTTACAGGTAAGAGAGGCTCTGGATGCAGAACTTCGTGAACTTGAAAACAGCGAGGTGGAAGAATAATGCAGAAGGAATATAAAACCATAACCGAAATTGCCGGCCCCCTTATGATGCTTAATAAGGTCACCGACGTTAGTATGGGTGAACTTGGCGAGATCATGGCGGCTGACGGCTCTAAAAAAATGTGCAAGGTAATGGAGATAGACGGAGATGTTGCCGTTGTCCAGCTTTTCGGTTCTTCCGCCGGAATCAATCCCGCTGAGAGTTCAGTTAAATTTCTCGGACACGGTACTGAGCTCGCTGTTTCTGAAGATATGCTCGGCCGTGTATTTGACGGACTCGGAAGGCCTGTGGACGGAGGCCCGGAACTGCTTCCTGAAGAGCGCCTCGACGTTAACGGTCTTCCCATGAATCCTGCCGCGAGGGAGTATCCTTCAGAATTCATTCAGACGGGCGTTTCAGCGATAGACGGACTTAATACTCTTGTTAGAGGCCAGAAACTTCCTATCTTTTCGGCGTCCGGACTTCCGCATTCCGACCTGGCCGTTCAGATTGCAAGGCAGGCAAAAGTTCTCGGTGATGACAGCAAGTTCGCGGTTGTTTTTGCGGCAATGGGTATTACGTTCGAAGAGGCCAATTTCTTTATTGACGACTTCCGCAAAACAGGTGCTCTCAGCCGAAGCGTGCTGTTCATAAACCTCGCAAACGATCCGTCTGTTGAGCGAATTTCGACACCGAGAATGGCATTGACCGCCGCGGAATATCTCGCATTCAAAAAGAACATGCACGTTCTCGTAATATTGACCGATATCACGTATTACTGCGAATCGCTTCGTGAGATCTCTGCCGCGAGAAAAGAAGTGCCAGGAAGAAGAGGTTATCCGGGATATCTTTACACCGACCTTGCCACTCTTTATGAGCGCGCGGGACGTAAGCGCGGGATCGAAGGCAGCATAACGCTTATACCGATCCTTACGATGCCTGAAGACGATAAAACGCATCCTATACCTGATCTTACCGGATATATTACCGAAGGCCAGATCATCCTTTCTCGCGAACTCCACAGAAAGGGAATAACACCTCCGATCGATGTGCTGCCGTCTCTTTCGAGACTTAAGGATAAAGGTATCGGCAAGGGAAAGACGAGGGCGGATCACGCTAATACGATGAACCAGCTTTTCTCGGCTTATTCAAGAGGTAAAGAGGCAAAGGAACTCGCGACGGTGCTCGGTGATTCGGCTCTGTCCGACATGGATCTGCTTTACGCTGAATTTGCTGAAAGATTCGAAAAAGAATATGTATCTCAGGGCTTTAACACGAACAGGTCGATAGAGGAAACACTCGATACGGGCTGGAAACTTCTCCGGATTTTCCCGAGATCAGAGCTTAAGAGAATAAAGGACGAACATCTGGACAAGTATTACGACGCTCAGGAATGAACCTGATACTGATAAGGTGGACTGAATGGCCAGATTGAATGTAAGCCCGACCCGGATGGAACTCGGGAGGCTGAAAAAAAGACTTAATGTTGCAAGGAACGGACACAAGCTGCTGAAAGATAAGCGCGACGAGCTGATGAAGCAGTTTATGGTACTTGTACGCAAAAATAAGGAGCTCAGGGTCGAAGCCGAAGCAAAACTTGGCGAGACACAGAAAGACTTCCTTATTGCAGGAGCGATGCTTTCCGATGAAAGCCTTTCTGCCGCGCTGATGATGCCTTCGAGAAACATCGAAGCGGACGTAAGTTTTAAGAACCTCACTGGAGTCACAGTACCGGAATTCGATTACAAGATCAGTTCCGGAACGGGGGATCCTCTATGCTACGGATTCAACGACACTAACGCTTCGCTTGATAAAGCTGTTGCGTCAATGGATTCAATGCTCGAACTGCTGCTTGAACTTGCACGGATCGAGAAAGCGGCCAGACTGCTCAGCTGCGAGATCGAGAAAACGCGCCGCAGGGTCAATGCACTCGAGTACGTTATGATCCCTCAGCTTGAGGAGACAATCAAGTACATTAACATGAAGATGGAAGAGAACGAACGCAGCACCAAGATCAGACTGATGAAGGTCAAGGATATGGTGCTCGAAAAGAAATAGCAGTAAGCCTGCTAATGCTTTACGGAGGCAATGTAATTATGAAGATCGGTCTTTTAGGTGCTGGAAATATGGGCGGAGCTCTGCTCAGAGCGATCGCTTCACTCGGTGAACATGATATCGTTGTATTCGATCCTGTAAAAACTATTGCCGATTTTGACGGAATAGGCGATAAAGTCAGATTTTCTGCCGCCGAATCTGAAGCGGTAAAAGGCTCCGACCTGCTGATCGTAGCGTTAAAACCTGCTGTCATTGACAACGTATGCAAAAAGATCGCGGGAGATATCGACGTAACTAAAACAGTCGTTCTATCCGTTGCCGCCGGCGTAAAAACTTCCTTATACGAACAATATTTTGGCGACGTACGCATTATCCGCACGATGCCTAACATTCCGGCACTTTGCGGAAAAGGATACACCGGGATCTACTTCAAAAATGTTGACGATCAGGCTATGAAAGACTCGGTCCTGCGCATATTCAATTCGATGGGCGAGACAGGCGTGTTCAATAATGAAGATATGATCGACCGCCTCATCCCCGTAACGTCAAGCAGCCCCGCATACATCTGCATGCTTATCGAAGCTATGGCAGACGGAGCTGTTAAACTCGGCTTCCAAAGAGCAGAAGCGTACAAGATGTGCGAGCAGGCTGTTCTCGGAACTGCCGAATACTTAAAAGAAACAGGTATGCATCCGGCAGAAATGAAAGACAGAGTCTGTTCTCCCGCCGGAACTACGATCGAAGCCGTGCTCGCTTTGGAAGAAAACGGATTCAGAAACAGCATCTTAAAAGCGATGGATAAGTGCTACGCAAAGATAAAATGAAGCATGTAGATATTTATACCGACGGCGCCTGTAAAGGGAACCCCGGACCGGGCGGATACGCCGCAATACTAATATACGGAAAGAAAGAGATCGTATTATCGGGATTTGAGCCGGATACTACGAATAACAGGATGGAACTAACTGCTGCGCTCAAGGCTCTCGAGGCATTAAAAGAACCTTGCGCAGTTTCTCTTTACTCTGACAGCTCATATTTAGTAAACGCTTTTAACGAAAGCTGGATCTATAACTGGGAAGCTAAAAACTGGAAATCGACCTCTAAGGATCCGGTCAAGAATCCTGATCTGTTCAAGAGGCTGCTTGAGCTGTCGCGCGTTCATGCAATTACTTGGATACATGTAAAAGGGCATGCGGACAATGTTTACAACAACCGCTGCGATGAGATCGCCGTCAATGAATACAGGTCGCGTATCAAAGATGAACCCGATGAATCGGTCACGGTCGTAGACGATGTCGATGTACCTTATAAGGGTCCGCTTGACGAAGAGATCGTATCGGTTACCAAACGGTTTTCGGGAAAAGTATTTGACCTCGAAGAACGTGTTGTCAGGCTCCCGGACGGAGAACTGAAAAACAGAGAAATAATCGTGCACAACGGCGGTGCGGCAATCGTTGCCGTAGATTCCGACAGAAATATTTATCTTGTGCGCCAGTACAGATCGGCAGCCGGAAAAACGATGCTCGAGATCCCCGCAGGAAAGCTTGAAAACGGAGAAGACCCGCTTGACGCTGCGATTCGTGAACTAAAGGAAGAGACCGGCATAAGCGCCTCTAAAAAGAAATTCGTTAAGCTAGGCACTTTTTACGGAACCCCGGGATACTGCTCCGAAAAGATACACTTATATTTCGTATTCGCAGACCTAAGGCAGGGGAAACCTCACCGGGATAGGGGAGAACTGCTCAGGTGCGAAAAAATCAGGTTCGATGATGCTTACGCCGATGCTTTAAAAGGTAATTTTGAAGATTCAAAGACAGTCATCGGAATATGCCTTGCGGCGTCAAGGCCTGAGCTCGCAGGAGATCAGAATTGACTTTAATGCTTTTAAGGTGTAACATAAAACAAATTAAATAATGGGAGGCCTCTGCTCATATGAACAAAGGGGAGAGCATGGCTAAGGTTTATGAGCCGTGCGCTGTTGAAAAACAAATATACGATAACTGGGAATCCAAAGGCTACTTTAAAGGCGTGATCGATCCTGAAAAAAAGCCTTTTACTATAGTTATACCTCCGCCGAACATCACCGGTCAGCTCCATATGGGGCACGCACTTGACGAGACGCTGCAGGATATCATTATCCGCTTTAAGCGAATGCAGGGCTATTCCGCACTCTGGCTTCCCGGAACAGACCATGCAAGCATCGCAACAGAAGCGAAGATCGTTGACGCGCTCGCAAAAGAAGGTCTTACGAAGGAACAGATCGGAAGGGAAGAATTCTTAAAGCGTGCATGGGACTGGCGGAAGAAATACGGTTCCAGAATCGTTACTCAGCTCAGATCTTTAGGATCATCCTGCGACTGGACGAGAGAGCGTTTTACGATGGATGAAGGGCTTTCAAAGGCCGTTCGCGAAGTTTTCGTGCGCCTTTATAATAAAGGTCTGATCTATAAGGGCGAGCGCATCACTAACTGGTGTCCCTGCTGCAACACGTCTATTTCGGACATTGAGATCGAGTACAGCGAAGATGACGGAAACTTCTGGTATATCAATTATCCGTTCGCAGACGGTACAGGCGCGCTCACTATCGCAACGACGAGACCCGAAACGCTTTTAGGAGACGTTGCCGTCGCCGTAAACCCGGAAGACGAGAAATACAAGGATATCATCGGTAAAATGCTTATCCTTCCGCTCGTTAATAAAGAGATCCCGGTCATTGCCGACGATTACGTCGAACTTGGATTCGGTACCGGTGCGGTAAAGATCACTCCCGCTCACGACCCGAACGACTACGAGGTCGGTAAGCGTCACGATCTGCCTGTTATCAGGATAATGGACGACAAAGGCTTCATCAACGAAAACGGCGGTCAATACGCCGGTATGGAACGTTACGCTGCCAGAAAGCAGATCGTTGAAGATCTTAAAGCTGCAGGACTGCTCGTAAAGATCGAGCCTCACAAGCATAATGTAGGCCATTGCCAGCGCTGCGGAACTGTCCTTGAACCGTTCGTTTCGAACCAGTGGTATGTTAAGATGAAGCCGCTCGCAGGACCGGCAATTGATACAGTTCGCTCCGGGAGAATCAGATTCGTGCCCGACCGTTTCGCTAAAATTTATTATAACTGGATGGAAAACATTCAGGACTGGTGTATTTCACGTCAGCTCTGGTGGGGACACCGCATTCCTGCATATTACTGCGCAGACTGCGGCCATATCACCGTCGCCCGTGAAACTCCCGAAAAGTGCGAATGCTGCGGCAGTACAAACATAACACAGGATCAGGATACGCTTGACACCTGGTTCAGCTCCGCACTCTGGCCTTTCTCGACACTCGGCTGGCCGGATCAGACAGAAGATCTCAAATATTTCTATCCTACAGACGTTCTCGTAACAGGATATGACATCATATTCTTCTGGGTAGCCAGAATGATATTCTCCGCGTGCGAGCAGATGGGAGAAGTTCCGTTTAAAACAGTTCTGTTCCACGGACTTGTAAGAGACTCGCTTGGAAGAAAGATGTCTAAATCTCTCGGGAACGGCATCGATCCGCTTGAGATAATCGACAAATTCGGCACGGACGCTCTCAGGTTCTCGCTCATCACCGGAAACAGTCCCGGAAACGATCAGCGATATCTTCAGGAAAAAGTCGAGTCTGCAAGGAATTTTGCGAACAAGATCTGGAACGCGACGCGATTCGTCCTTATGAACTTCGACAACGAGCCGGACTTCAGCAAAATTGACCGCGCTAAATTCACGACAGAGGACAAATGGATATTGTCCGCATCGAACAGACCGGTCAATGAAGTTACCGAAAACCTCGAGAAATTCGAGCTCGGCGTCGCTCTTTCGAAAGTATACGATTTCGTATGGGATATTTACTGCGACTGGTACATTGAGATGGTCAAGCCGCGCCTGTTCGATTCGCTTTCTCCGAACAGACTTGAAGCGCAGTACGTGCTCAACAAAGTGCTGATCAAATGCATGAAACTCCTGCATCCGTTCATGCCGTTCGTAACTGAAGCGATATTCCAGAAGCTTTACAACGATGCGCCGAGCATCATGATCTCGAAGTGGCCCGAAACCGACGGATCGTTTGATTTCCCGAAAGAGGAAGAAGCGATCAACTACATCATCGATGCCATAAAGAGGATCCGCAATATCAGGCACGAAATGGGTGTTCCTTCAGCGAAAAAGGCACATATTATCGCTGTAACTTCGGACGAGAACAAAGAGCAGATCCTCAGGTCGTGCGAGCCCATACTTAAGAATATGGCATACTGCGCCGGCCTTACAGTTAAGAAGGATAAAGAGGGAATAGCCAAAGACGCAGCATCCGTTCAGCTCGAAAACGCAGCTTTGTATATGCCTCTTGAAGAACTGATCGACATTGCAAAAGAGATCGAAAGACTTACAGCGGAAAAACAGAACCTGGAGAACGAAATAAACCGCATCTCCTCAAAACTATCAAACGAAAACTTCGTCAGCAAAGCGCCGAAGGCGGTCGTTGACGGGGAGCGGGCGAAACTTGAAAAATACAGATCAATATACGAAAATACAGTCAGCAGACTGCGCGATATGAATGAAAGGTGATAAAAAATGCTTAAAGTCAGCGAAATAGTAAAAATTCTTGATGCAGAAGTCCTTACCGGACATGAGAACATGGATCTCGAGATCTACTCGGGATGCGGCGCCGATCTTATGAGCGACGTTATGGCGTTCGTTAAAGAAAGCGTTATTCTCTGCACCGGACTTGTGAATCCTCAGGTCGTTCGTACGGCTGAAATGATGGACATCAAAGTACTTTGCTTCGTAAGAGGAAAGATCCCCGGAGAAGCCGTGATCGAACTCGCAAAAGAAAAAGGGATCACAGTCATTGCCACCCAGCAGCCTCTGTTCATCTGCTGCGGACTGCTTTACAGCAACGGTATAAAAGGCAGGGGTGTTTGGGATTGAGTGACAACGTTGTAAAACTGCATTACGATATTGACGCGGAAGATTTTACAACGGCAGGCGAGGCCTCAAGCGGTGTTAAGAAAACTCTTACGCGGCTGGGCGTTAATCCCGAGGTCATCAAGCGCGTGTCGATCGCAATGTACGAGGCAGAGATCAATGCTGTCATTCACGCAAACGGAGGAGTGGCCGATGTCGAGATCACGCCTGAAAGAGTAACTGTAGTTATTTCTGACAGAGGCCCCGGTATCCCGAACGTCGATAAGGCGATGACGCCCGGCTGGTCAACAGCGTCTAATACAGTCAGAGAACTTGGTTTCGGCGCCGGTATGGGACTGCCTAATATGAAACGCTACACAGATGAGATGTACGTCGAATCCGAAGTTGGCGTCGGAACTAAGGTTACGCTTATCGTCAATATCGTAAGCTGATCAGGTGGAAAATATGGGTGATTATTTTCATTCCGTCGTATTAGAAGAAGATCTGTGCATGGGATGCACAAACTGCATAAAAAAGTGTCCTACCGATGCCATCAGAGTTCAGGGCGGTAAGGCGAGGATAATGAAAGAGCGCTGCATCGACTGCGGAGAATGCGTTCGTAATTGTCCGTATAAAGCGAAGGTCGCGATGACCGATCCGCTCGAAAAAATGGCCGATTTCAGATACACAATCGCTTTACCCGCACCGACGCTGTACCTTCAGTACGACATCTCAAAATTCGGCCGCGATAAGATCCTGACAGCTCTTAAAATGATCGGCTTTGATTACGTTTACGAAGTAGCCAGAGGCGCAGAGATCGTAACAAAAGCAAGTAATATGTACCTCAGGAACCACGACGAGCCCCGTCCGATGATCTCATCCGCATGTCCCGCGATAGTGCGTCTTATCCAGGTACGCTTTCCTAATCTGCTCTCTCAGATCATGCCTGTAAAATCTCCCATGGAGGTAGCTGCTTTAAACGCCAGGAGAGAATTCTGCGAAAGAAATCCGGAAGCTTCTCCCGAGGATATCGGCGTGTTCTTCATTTCGCCGTGCGCAGCAAAAATGACGAGCGTGAAAAATCCGATAGAAGTAGAGAACTCAGGCGTTGACGGAGTTTTTTCGATCAAAAGCGTATTCTTTAAACTGCTTAAGCAGATGGGCAAGATCAAGAATGCCGAAAACATCCTTCAGGCCGGTTTCGGAGGCGTCAGATGGGCGACAATAGGCGGCGAAGCGAAGGGGATAGAGTCCGACAATATCCTGTATGTTGACGGCATACAGAACGTTATCCGCATATTTGAGCAGCTTGAAGACGATAAACTAAAAGACGTAGATTTCATCGAAGCTGCTGCTTGCCCCGGAGGCTGTCTCGGAGGGCCCCTGACCGTCGAAAATATGTATGTTGCTAAAACACGTAATTTCAGGCTCAAATTCGTACTTCCTAAAATGCTAAATGAAGTTACTGAAACAGAACTTGATAAGACCGCTTTCGACCGATACCCCGAACATATTGACGTATCCACGCTCGACAGCGATCTGTCCGTTGCCCTTCAGAAACTCAATAAAATGGATGAGCTGTGCAGCATGCTTCCGGCACTTGACTGCGGAGCCTGCGGCGCACCTTCATGCAGAGCGCTATCTGAAGACATCGTGAGAGGCAAAGCAAAGCTGACCGACTGCGTATTTGTACTGAAAGAGAAAGTCAGAAATCTTGCTAAAGAAATGATCGAACTTGAAAACATGCTTCCTCCGACCCTTGATAACAAGTCATCCGGAAAAGCGAAAGGAGATTTTTAAAATGACAGTAAAAGAAGTTGCAGAAAAGCTTGGACTTAAGATATTAACCGGAAACGGTGAGCGCGAAATAAAAGGTTTTTACGCGTGTGATCTGCTCAGCTGGGTCATCTCACACGCCCGGACAGGCGATATGTGGCTTACTGTAATGAACAATATCAACATTCTTGCCGTTGCATCTCTCGTTGATGTCTCATGCATCGTTATTCCCGAAGGCGTAGAGATATACGAGAACCTCGCTCAGCGCGCAAACGATAAAGAGATCACGATCCTTTCGACAGACATGAGCGCCGCCGATACTATCATTAAGGCGCACGACCTTATATCCGGAAAATAATACCGGAACCGGAACATGAGCAAACGATCCATTCACGTTGACCTGCATATGCATTCATGCCTTTCGCCCTGCGGTGATGCGGAAATGACGCCGGCAAATATTGTCGGCCTCGCTTCACTTTCAGGGCTCGACGCGATCGCGCTCACTGATCACAACATAAGTTTAAACGTGGGTGCGGCAATGCGTGCAGGAGAAGCATACGGTGTTACCGTCGTTCCGGGAATGGAGCTGGAGACAACCGAAGAGGTCCACGTCGTCTGCCTGTTTCCCGATCTGGAAACGCTAACTTCGTTTCAGCAGACCGTATCAGATTCATATACTCAGATCGACAATAAACCTGAAATATTCGGTGAAGAGATCATAATGGACGAGGAGGACAATATCCTCGGGTATTATCCGCACCTGCTTCTTACTCCGACCGGAATAAGCATCGATGACGTGATACCGATGGTTTCTGAAATGGGAGGGATAGCATATCCCGCGCATGTTGACCGCGACTCATACAGCGTGCTGTCAAACCTCGGAGCCATGCCTTACGGTTATCCGTACGGTTTTGCCGAGATATCATACGAGTGCGATATTGACGCGCTGTACGAAAAATTCCCATTCATGAAGGATTATACACTCATCCACGCTTCAGATGCACATTATCCCGCGTTTATTGCCGATCCCGGCGCATTACTAGAGGTGGAGGAGTTATCACCGCGCGGAATAATCGAAGCGCTTAAAACGCTTCAGAGAGGCCTTATTTTATGAACAGGAAAATATTGCTTTTAATAATATCGCTGATCATGATCGTATCCGCAGCCGGATGTACGACCGCAGAACCTGATCCTGATATACGGCCTGAAACGATCGTGCCGGATGTTACTTTTACCGCCGTGCCTTCTGCAACAGCCGCTCCGACCGAAACGGTCACAGATATTCCGGCGACAGAGCAGCCTACTGAAGAGCCTACCGAAGTTCCGACCGAAACACCCACCCCCGAACCAACAGAAGTACCCACCGAAAGACCTTCCGCGGATGACCTGAAATTCGTAAGCTATCTTGACAAAGAATCGGGTAGCGTGCGCGATCTGATCTACTTTAACGACGACGCAGAACCGGGATATAAAGATAACGTACTTGCAAATATTTTTGACGGCAACGACCGCACGTACTGGTCGGTGCTGAATACGAACCTGGACCTCACGCTAGACCTTAATTTCAGCGTGCCGGTCTACATCAACCGCCTCGATAACTGGTGGTACACGCTCAATAAGATCTATTACTACAAAGTTTCCGTAAAACTGGCTGGCAGCGACGAATTTACCGAAGTCGTTGACCGCAGCAAAAAAAGTATTTCGGACGAGACAACGGACAATATCAATATCGGTCCCGTCGAGGTCGTGCGTTATTATTTCTACGATAACAACATGCTCAACAAATGGGTCCAGTTCGCCGAACTTTATATTCGCGGAATGACTTTCACGTCCGAGACGTTCGAGATCGATTACGTCAATAAGATCATAAGGATCCCGGGCGAGATGAGCAGCGACGAATTCTTAGAAAATATCCGCTTTATCGGTACTTATAAGGTTTGGATCGGTTACGTTAAGGATAACACCGGTACCGTTTCAGACTCTTCTATCCTGCGCGTCAGTGTTAAAGATGTTAAAGACGACTATCTTATCGAGTACATTCCTGTTCAGTAACGGTCTGATAATAAAGTTTTTGACTCAAAGGAGGTCCGGATGAAAAGATCTGACGAAATGCCCAAACCCGAAAGAGATCTTTATTTCGGATCTTCATCTTTTCTAAACATTCAGAAACCGGCAGGTACTCCGGAAAACTGTACTGATTTTTATGCCGTATATGAAAGCGGCCGCCTTACCGAGTTCAGGCAGTACGGTTCCGCTTCGCCTGAACCGGGAGACATATACATAGGAAAAGCGGGGGACTATATCAGGAACAATTCTTCGCTGTTCGTTACGCTTTCAGAGAAAAAAGAAGGATCGCTGCGAGGTTATCTGAAAAGCGACGAATACAGGCCCGGAGACAAAGTTCTTGTCCAGGTCACTGCACCGGCAAAGGACAACAAACTTTGCCGCCTTTCTGACCGCCCGGCAATCAGCGGGAGATATCTCGTCTTAATTTTGAATGACGATACCATTAGCGTAAATGTATCATCAAAGATCTGTTCTGATACGGAGAGCGACCGTCTGAAACAGCTCGGTATCATGCTGCTTGGCCGGTTTAATGACGCGCTCACAGCAAAATATAACGGCATGGCTCCCGGCGCCGGTCTTATCATACGAACAGACGCCTCTTTAGCAGATCACAATGCGATCGAAAGCGAATTCCTGTCTATAACGTCAGAAGCGGATAAGATCATCGGAAAATATGCCGATGCAGGAAAGGGAAATGCTCCTTTTTTGGTCAGAAGCGTTTCTGATATTGATAAGTGGCTCCTGGAATTTCCGCTATGCACCGTAAAACATATATTTACTGATTCGGTTCAGAAAGCCGAAGCGATTAAAAATATAATTGCCGGCAGCGGATCTGAATTATCCGTTTGCGGAAAAGAAATGTATGAAAAGATCGGGCGGGATCTGGCTAGATCGACCGGGCGGACTGTAGAACTGAGATCAGGGGGCAATATCGTTATTGACCGTACCGAGGCCTTGACGGTTTTCGATGTGAATTCCGGGTCGTCAATTCATGCCGGTTCGAAGCACGAACTGATAATGAACACCAACCTCGAAGCGGCTGCGGAAATTGCCCGTCAGCTCCGCCTAAGAGCGATCACCGGGATCGTCGTCTGCGACTTCATAAACATGGAAAATGATGATGACGAGCGGGAAATCATATCGTTTATGGAGGATCTTTTTAAGAATGATCCGGCGCACGTCGAAACAGCCGGCTTTACACGGCTAAGGCTTCTCGAAATAGTAAGATCAAGAGGCGTTTATGCTTGACAAATCAGCGCAAAAGTACTATTATCACCAAAGAATCTAATAACCGGAGGATTGATTTATCCATGTCACTTTCAACTATCGTATCACTCTCGCACGAATATGGCTCCGACCCCGCATTCGTACTTGCCGGCGGCGGAAATACATCGTTCAAAACCAAGGATTTTCTCTATGTTAAAGGTTCCGGAACGACGCTCGCCACTATAACCGAAGACGGTTTCGTAAAAATGAACAGAGCTAAGCTTACAGCTATGTTCGATAAACGTTATCCGAAGGAACAGGCCCGCAGAGAAGCGCTCGTTCTCGAAGATATGATGGATGCGAGAGAGAAGACCGAATTAAGCAAACGTCCCAGCGTCGAAACGCTGCTTCATAATCTCATTAACTACACTTACGTAGTTCACACTCATCCCGCCGAGATGAACGGACTTACATGCGGAGCGAACGGAAAGCGCGCCGCCAAACGTCTGTTCGGCGATGATTTCGTATGGGTCGATCTTTGCGAGCCCGGATACGTTCTTGCGTGCGAACTCAAAAAGAAGATGGAACGCTACAAGGCAGAGAAGGGGAAGGACGCAGACTTCATTATCCTTCAGAACCACGGTATCTTTATTGCCGCTGATACTAAGAAGGACATCGAGAATAAAACGAAGCAGATCTTCTCAGTGCTCCGCGGAAAGCTTAAATACGTACCCGATTTCAGCGAAGCCGAGTTCGATAAAGAAAAAGCAGCATTCATTGCTCCCGCGATCAGAATGCTTCTTTCCGAAGGAGAGCAGAAGATCATCGTAACGTTCAGAACGAATAAGCAGATCATGTACTTTGTTAAGAACGAAGAGAACTTCTACCCCGTATCGTCCGCGTTCTCTCCCGACCACATCGTATACTGCAAGCCTTATCCTCTTTTCATCAAAGCTGCCGACAGCATCGATGATCAGTACGAGCTCATCAGATCCGGTATTAATAACTATAAAGCGAAGTATAAGTTTAATCCCAGGATCATCGCAATCCAGGGTCTCGGCGTGTTTGCATGCGGAACGAGTAAGAAGAACGCCGACATCTGCGCTGACGTATTCACCGATACGTGTAAGATCGGCGTCTACAGCAAGAACTTCGGCGGTCCTCTCTTTATGACGCAGTATATGATCGATTTCATCTGCAACTGGGAAGTTGAATCATACCGCTCTAAAGTATCGCTTGGCGGCGGAACGACGAAACGCCTGGCGGAAAAGATCGCTATTGTCACGGGCAGCGCTCAGGGATTCGGACAGGGCATCGCTGAATACATGCTCGAAGAAGGCGCAAACGTTGTCATTGCCGACCTGAATTACGATCTCGCAAAGCAGAACAGCGATAACATGAACGCTAAATTCGGCCGTAACCGCACGATCGCATGCAAGGCAGATGTTGGCGACGAAGGATTCGTTACCGATATGGTATACTCGACGGTTCTCGAGTACGGCGGACTTGATATCTTTGTTAACAATGCCGGTATCGCTATCGCCGGATCGCTCGAGGAAATGACTCAGCAGCGCTTCGAACTTGTTACTAAGATCAATTACACCGCTTACTATCTCTGCGCTAAGCTTTCTTCTCGCATAATGAAGATCCAGCACAGATTCGACCCCGAGTATTATATGGATATTATCCAGATCAACTCTAAGTCCGGCCTGTCCGGGTCAAATAAAAACTTCGCTTACGCAGGCAGCAAATTCGGCGGTATCGGTCTTACTCAGAGCTTCGCTCTCGAACTTGTACCGTATAATATCAAGGTGAATTCCATCTGCCCCGGAAACCTCCTCAACGGTCCGCTGTGGTCTGATCCGGTAAAGGGATTGTTCGTGCAGTATTTCAAAGCCGGAAAAGTTCCCGGAGCCAAGAGTGTTGAAGACGTCAGACGCTACTACGAGGAGAAGGTTCCCATGCATCGCGGATGCGAGATCATCGACGTTGCACGCGCCATTTTCTACATCGTTGAGCAGAAATACGAGACGGGTCAGGCTATCCCCGTAACAGGCGGCCAGGAGATGCTGAACTGACGCTTCGGATTCGGATAAACATGCAGAAGCGAGGCAAAGGGTTTATTGCCGGGCTGTATTCACATAGTAATTAATTGCAGCGGTAAGATGCCCGTAAACAGGCGTTTTACCGCTTTACTTTAAGATGACTTGATTATAATACTAAGGAGATCCATATGGCAAAGCAGTCGTACGGAAATGAAAGCATAACACAACTGAAAGGGCCTGACAGAGTCAGATTAAGACCTGCATCGATCCTCGGATCCGACAGCCTCGAAGGCTGCCAGCACACTTTCGTAGAGATACTTGCGAACTCGATCGACGAGGCGCGCGAGGGATACGGAAAAGTGATCGAGGTGACCAGGTTCAAGGATCATTCGATACAGGTCCGCGACTACGGAAGAGGCTGCCCGCTTGACTACAACGAAAAAGAGGGAAGGTATAACTGGGAACTCGTTTACTGCGAGCTTTACGCGGGCGGAAAGTATAACAATAACGAAGGCGAAAACTACGAGTACAGCCTCGGCCTTAACGGTCTGGGAAGCTGTGCGACACAGTATTCGTCCGAATATATGGACGTGACCGTTTTTAAGGACGGTTTCAGATACGACCTTCATTTCGAGAAAGGTTATAATATCGGAGGCCTAAAAAAAGAGCCTACGCAGCAGAAGGGCACCGGAACGATCCAGCGCTGGAAACCGGACCTTGAAGTTTTTACAGAGATCGATATCCCGCTCGAATTCTTTACCGACATGCTTAAAAAGCAGGCCGTCGTAAATGCCGGCCTTACGTTTAAACTGTACGACGAGCCCTCAAATCAGCGCTTCGAATATGTGTATAAAAACGGCATAACCGACTATATGAAGGAACTGTCGGAAGATAAGGAAATCACTCCGATCCAGTTCTTTGAGACTGAAACGCGCGGCCGCGACAGAGAAGACCTGCCTGAATACAAACTCAAGATGCAGCTCGCATTCTGCTTCAACAACTACGTTAACCTGCTCGATTATTACCACAACTCCAGCTATCTGGTAAACGGCGGATCGCCCGATAAAGCGGTAAGAAACGCATTTACGAGCGAAATAGATAAATATATACGCACTCAGGGTAAGTATAACAAGGATGAGAGCAAGATCACTTTCTCTGACGTACAGGATTCGCTTATGGTCATTACCAACTCGTTCTCAACGATGACGAGTTACGAAAACCAGACGAAGAAAGCTATCACGAACAAGTTCATTCAGGAGGCAATGACGGATTTCATCCGCAAACGCCTCGAAATATACTTTATCGAAAACAAGCTTGACGCGGACAAGATCGTTGAGCAGGTGCTCATCAACAAGCGCAGCCGTGAATCAGCCGAAAAGCAGCGCACGTCAATGAAGAAAAAGCTTTCCGGTAATATTGACATCAATAACCGCGTAAAGAAATTCGTTGACTGCCGCACGAAAGATGTTGAAAAGCGCGAGCTGTACATCGTTGAGGGAGATTCGGCTTTGGGTTCAGTTAAGATGGGTAGGGACAGCGAATTCCAGGCCGTCATGCCTGTCCGCGGAAAGATCCTCAACTGTATGAAAGCAGAATATGCTCGAATATTCGAGAGCGAGATCATAACTAACCTGATCAGGGTGCTGGGATGCGGCGTAGAGATACAGAACAAACACGCAAAAGACCTGTCTTTATTTGACCTTTCGAATCTGCGCTGGAACAAGATCATTATTTGTACCGATGCTGACGTTGACGGCTTCCAGATCAGGACGCTGATACTCGCGATGCTGTATAGATTGACACCGACGCTGATCAGTGAAGGAAAGGTATATATCGCGGAATCGCCACTGTTTGAAATAACGTATAAAGGCAAAACATACTTCGCATACGACGAAAAAGAAAAGGCAAAGATATTGTCCGGACTCGACGGAAAAGCAACGATCCAGCGTTCGAAAGGACTCGGTGAAAACGAACCCGAAATGATGTGGCAGACGACGATGAACCCCGAGACCAGAAGGCTTATTCGCGTCATGACGGACGATGCTAAAAAAACGTCCGAATATTTCGAAACTCTCCTTGGAGACGATCTTGAAGGGCGCAAAGCACTTATCGCCGAAAAGGGACACCTTTATCTCGACGATCTCGATCTTGAGTGATAAACGGTCATCTGAACAGAAAGGAACGGTCAAATGGCTGAAAAACATAAGAAAAACAGCGGAGAAGCACCGGCCGCGAAGAAAGAATTCGATAATATCATAACTGTCAGCGATCCTTCCAAACTTTTCAGGGAGGAACGTATCACTACGACGCTCGAAGAGAACTACATGCCTTACGCAATGAGCGTCATAGTATCGCGCGCTATACCGGATATTGACGGATTCAAACCTTCCCACAGAAAACTGCTTTACACGATGTATAAAAAAGGCCTGCTGCGCGGCCAGAGAACAAAGTCAGCAAACGTTGTCGGCGAGACGATGAAGCTAAATCCGCACGGCGATCAGGCTATATATGACACTATGGTCCGTCTGACGAGGGGAAATCAGGCGCTCCTTCATCCGTACGTCGATTCCAAGGGCAATTTCGGCAAGCAGTACTCGCGCGAGATGCAGTGCGCCGCGCCGAGATACACAGAGGTCAAGCTCGATAAGATCTGCGAAGAACTGTTCGCGGATATGGACAGAGACGCCGTAGATTTTGTTGACAACTACGACGGTACGATGAAAGAACCTACGCTTTTCCCGGTCACATTTCCTACGATCCTCGTGAACTCCACCGAAGGTCTTGCCGTAGGTATGGCGACAAAGATCTGCAGCTTCAATCTTCGCGAAGTTTGCGAAGCCGCCTGTGCTTACATCGATGACAAAGATTGCGATCTTTCTCATTTCATAAAGGCTCCGGATTTTTCTACAGGCGGAACTGTTATTTATTCGCAGAGCGTTCTTAATCAGATAATCGAAGAAGGTCGCGGAAGTATTAAGATCCGCGCAAAATACAGATTCGATAAAAAGAACAACTGTATCGAAATCTACGAGATACCTTACACGACCGTGTGCGAAAGCATAATGGATGACATCGTAAAGCTCGTAAAAGAGGGGAAGGTAAAAGAAATCGTTGACGTGCGCGACGAAACCGACCTCGGAGGTCTTAAGATCACGCTCGATGTCAGAAAAAATATTGACCCCGATGCCCTGATGAACAAGCTGTACAAAATGACATCGCTCCAGGAGAACTTCGCCTGCAACTTCAACGTACTTATCGACGGCAGACCTCAGGTCCTCGACGTCCGCGGACTTCTGGGCGAATGGGTAAGATTCAGGATCGAGTGCATCAAACGCGAGATCAAATTTGACATCAAAAACAAGAGCGATAAACTTCATCTGCTAAAAGGCCTTGAAAAAATACTGCTCGATATCGATAAAGCAATCAAGATCGTGCGGGAGACCGAGAAAGATGACCTCGTAATACCCAACCTGATGTGGGGCTTCGGAATCGACGAAATACAGGCTAATTTCGTCGCGGAGATTAAGCTGCGCAATCTGAATAAAGAGTACATTCTCGAGAAAACAGGCGATATCGAGCGATTGATCGAAGAGATCGAAGATCTGAAAGATATGCTCGGTAAAGAAAACAGGATCCGGACTCTGATCAAAAGGCAGCTTCGGGATGTAGAAAAGAAATACGGAAAAGACAGGCTTACCGATATCGTTCACGAAGATGATGTCGTTACGATCACGAAAGACGAACTGATAGAGGACTATAATCTGAAGCTGTTCCTGACGCGTGACGGATACTTCAAGAAGATACCGATGATAGCGCTTCGGAACAATCCCGAACAGAAGCTCAAGGAAGACGACGAATTTACTCAGGAGATAGAATGGCATAACAAATCCGAAGTTCTTTTCTTCTCGGACAAGCAGGCTGTATATAAGCTGAAAATACACGAACTGCCCGATTGTAAAGCGGGATCGTTAGGCGATTATCTGGTCAATACGCTTGATATTTCCGCCGATGAGCGTATAATCTACATGTGTCCGACGGACAATTATTCCGGCGATATGCTGTTCGCTTTCGAGAACGGAAAGATCGCCAGAGTGCCGCTGAACGCATACGAAACGAAGACAAACAGGAAGAAGCTTATAAACGCCTACAGCGATGCAAGCCCGATCGTAAGCGCGCTCCATCTTTCGGTCCCGGGAGACGTTGTCTGCTCTACGACGAACGACAGACTCATAACGATCAAATCAGACCTTATCCCTTCGAAATCCACAAAGAGTTCCCAGGGAGTGCAGGTCCTTAAGCCGAAGAAAGATTATAAGCTGAAATTTATGAAAAAAGCCGAAGATGCAGGCCTTGCGGATCCGAATGCATACAGGATCAGGGCGATACCTTCTCCGGGAAGTTTCCTGAAGAAAGACGATCAGAAGAGCCAGCAGCTCAGTCTGCTTGAATAATAAACGTACCTGTCACGGTGCAGGTAAAAAGGAGAATAACAATGAACAAATTTGATTATCTTGTTGACCGACTTAACAACAAAGACGTACTTGTCCGCCTCGATTCTTTAAAAGAGTTAAAGGCAATGATCGACAGGGGAGAAATACATGCTCCGGTATCAGGAGAAGACGTTAATAATCACATACATACGACCTATTCTTTTTCGCCGTATTCTCCGACTAAAGCAGTCTGGATGGCTTATATGGCCGGACTGAAGACCGCCGGAATAATGGATCACGATTCTCTCTCCGGTGCCCGCGAGTTTATAGAGGCAGGTAAGATAGTCGGTATTCTTACAACTATCGGAACAGAATGCAGAGCATCCATGAAAGGAACGCCTCTTGAAACACTCAGGATCAACAATCCCGATCAGAAGGGCGTAGCATATATGGCTCTTCACGGTGTGCCTCATCAGAACATTGACGCGGTCATCGACTTCTTCAGACCGTACAGCGAAGCCAGAAACAGAAGAAACCGTAAAATGATCGAAAACATCAATAAATTGACCGCCGGCGTAAACATTAAGCTTGATTTTGACACCGACGTGCTTCCTCTTTCCAATTCGTTCCTCGGCGGAAGCGTGACCGAGCGCCATCTGCTCTTCGCTTTGTCGAAGAAGATCACAGAACGTTTCGGAAAAGGTGAGGCCGTTATTGAGTTCCTTGAGAATGATTTCGGAATGCCGCTGTCGGGGAAGAATAAGGCGTATCTCAGCGATCCGGACAACGCTTTTTATGAGTACGACCTTCTCGGTGCACTCAAGAGCAACCTCGTGGAAAAGTTTTATGTTGACGCTGATGAGGAATGCCCTCCGGTAGAAGATATGATCGATCTCGGCCGCAGGATCGGCGCTATTTCCGCGTATG
>JAGADO010000008.1 GCA_017613535.1 Clostridia bacterium
CGGAGATTGACCGCATGCTGGAACTGGGGCTGCGCGGGATCAAACTGCACCCGGATTTTCAGAAGTTCAACATTGACGACGAGCGCGCGTTCCCGATATACGAAGCCGCGGAAGGCCGCCTGCCCATACTGTTCCACACCGGCGACGACCGGTACGATTTTTCCAGTCCGAAACGCCTCGCCCGCGTGCTGGAGCGCTTCCCGAAGCTGGTGGCGATCGCCGCACATCTGGGCGGTTACCGCGACTGGGACGACGCCGCGGTCAATTACGGCAACCCGAACGTCTACATCGACACGTCCAGCGCACTGATGTTCGTTCCGCCGGAACGGGCGGTCAATATCATCCGCGCCCACGGCATCTCCCGCGTTTTCTTCGGCACCGACTCCCCCATGTGGAGCCACCGAGGCGAAATGGAGCGCTTCGACCGGCTGCCGCTCACTGAAGAAGAGCGCCGCCTGATCCTGCACGACAACGCCGCCGCTTTTTTAGGGCTTGACTGACCGCAGCGCAGTAAAACAGACATCTCATTAGGAAATACGCGTCCCGACCGGCAATAAGTCAATAACTTGACCCGGTCCTGTCAGCAAACCGGAAATCAGCACACTATATGGGTGAAAGGAGGCGAAGCAATGCAAGCCGCGAATGAAACGAGAGCTCGATTGACCGCTGAATTATGCGACAGCTACATGGAAAAGCTCTTCTATTTCTGTCTGAAAAAGACAAGCAATAATGAAGATGCCGAAGACCTGTCGCAGGATATTGCGTATCAGATCATTGCCGCAATAAACAAAGGCACCGTGCCGCTCAATTTTTCCGCATGGGTCTGGCAGATCGCGCGCAACCGGTACTCGGTATGGGCTTCGAACAAGCATGTCCGGAGAGAACTTATAAGCGACTCCGATATAAGCGATCATGAGCTCGAGGACGAAAGCGGTAATATTCTTGACGGGATGATCGATGCAGAGCAGCAGGCTCTGCTCCGGCGCGAGCTGGCGTTCATTAAGAGTGATTACCGTAATATCGTCGTTGCCTATTACATCGATGACGTAAATGTTCGTGAGATTGCCGCATCGCTGTCCCTTTCGGTCAGCGCAGTCCAGCAGAGGCTTCACCGCGCGAGAAAAATGCTGAAAGAAGGAATGGAAATGTCAAGAGAATTCGGAAAACGCAGTTATCACCCGGAGAATATCACGTTCGCCGCGTCGGGAGACCAGCCCAGCGGCCTGCCGTGGAAAGTCGTGCGCAGAAAGATCCCGATCAATATTCTGCTTCAGGCCAGCAACAACCCGTCCACGATCGAAGAACTTTCGATGGAACTCGGGATCGCCCTCCCCTATATGGAAGAAGAAGTCGAGATACTTCACCGCGCCACGCTGCTCGAAAAACAAGGCGACAAATACGTAACGAACTTTTTCATAATGGACAAAGAGTGCCGCATTGCCGACTATAATGCTATGCGGGAGAATTCAAAAGAGCGCAGCCGGCTCATCAATGAGTTTATTGACGACGCACTGCCTGAGATCCGGGCGCTGGGCATCGCCGGAGAGCATATCGGCGACAATGCGATCCGCTGGTGGCTGGTACCGCATCTCATTGACCTCCTGATCGAAAAAACCGTTAAGAGCAAATCGGTTTACGAGCCTCCCAAACGCGCCAACGGCGAATCCTGGGGCTTCGTAGGCTACGAGCTCACCGAGCTGCCCGAAGAGACGGTGAGCGGGGACAACGGCCGCGGACCCGCCGGCAGTCTGTTCCGGGCATATAAATACAGCGGCTACGACAATATGTGGCATCAATGCGGTGAGCCGGATTACGACGAGGTCATTCTGCTCGGCGACTGCCTCAGAAATCAGCGCCGGACCGGCTCGTTCACAAACAACGAAGCAAGCATCTGGAAAAAGATCGACGGACGGTATGCGCACGCGGATGCAGACGGAACTATTGTTTCAGACGTACTGGTGCTGTCGGCCGAAAAACTCGGGTTAATAGAGGATCTGTTCGCCGGGCACCGGAATTACGCCGCGCTCGTAAACGGTTATACGGAGCTTTATCTCAAACTGGAAGAGATCCTCAAACAGCGCAGCCACCGGGTCCTGCATAAGAATATCGGCTACAATATCAGGATGGAACTTTACGCGACCCGTATGATGGCGGTACACGATCTGGTCGAAAGCGGTGTGCTTAAATTACCTGAAGATCCGGAAAAATCTTCGCTGGGCATGAGCATTACACTCGGTTGACCGTTTTACTGCCTCTCTTTTTTGGAGGGGTAAACCGGAACGTCTTAACAGGTTCCGATTCCGCGGCACGTAAAAAAAGACCGGCAAGCGATCGCTGCCATGCGAAAGCTCGCCGGTCTTTTCGCTTTCAGAAGAAAAACACTGCACTTACTCAAAAATATCCCGCTTGCGGCGGAGCGACACCGACAGCAGCAGGCCGATGCAGATATAGTTGGTGATCATCGCACTGCCGCCTTTGCTGATGAACGGCAGCGGCAGTCCGGTGATGGGCATAATGCCCAGATTCATACCGATATTTTCGAAAATATTGAACAGGAACATCGCGAGAATGCCGGAGGCGACGCACTTGCCGAACATATCCCGCGCACGCGCCGAAATAACGCACATCCGTAG
>JAGADO010000099.1 GCA_017613535.1 Clostridia bacterium
ATATCGTCGGCATTCTGTTCGCGATCCCGGTCTTCATCCTGAGCGGTTTCGAGCACTCGATCGCCGACATCGGCTATTTCGCCTGCGCCAATATCGCGAGCGTCAATGCGTTCGGCTTCATCTGGACGGTGATCCTCGGTAATTCGCTGGGGTCAATGCTGCTGCCGGTGATCACCGGAGCGATTGGGAAGAAAACGGCAAATTGAAAGTGGCAAATTGCAATTCGTACTGTCACTCGGTTCGCCGACAAAATAAGCCAAAAAAAGTGATGGTTTATATGCGGCAAAATGTGATATATTCTCCATGGGTAATAATTCGGGGAACGGAGGCCGCAACTTAAGAATGTATCAGGTGCTGAAATACATAAACGATCACTTGGAAGAAATACCGTCTGAAAAAGAAGTTGCAGACAGATTCGGCTATTCCGTCGCATATTTTTCCGAGAAATTCAAATCATTCACTGGATGCACGTTCCACACATTCATAAACAGACGCAGGATGCAGTACGCCGCCAAACGGCTGCTGGACGATCAGAAGATCACCGACATTGCCTTCGACCTCGGCTACAACAGCATCAACGGCTTCAAAAAAGCGTTCAAAAACGAATTCGGCGTATTGCCGACGCAATACAAAAAGCAGGAAAAGAACGCGGCAGGATTCAGCACGTCGAGCTTGCCCGAACGCTGCAAATACCTTATTGATAGCGTCAACAACGCGGAGATCCGGCACAAATACCGGGGGCAGCACCTATACAACTATATGAAAGGGTATTATTCGGTCGATATGGGGAGTCGCACGCCATCCGCTCTGGTGACCGCATCTCTTTGTTCGGTGGCGGACAATTTCACACCTTTCATCGAAGCGCATGAGCTGATCGTAGGTTATAATTATGACAACGACGAAATAGAAATATGCGGTTATGCGGGACGGACCAGGGAAGAATACGAATCGTTAAAAGAATACCTCGAAGCCGGACAACTGCGGCGCGAACAGATCGACGAAATACTGGAGCGCATAACCGATAAAAACGATCCGTATTGTCCGGACTACATGTACCACGACACACATCCCGCGGCGCCGGAACAGCTGTCTGAAGCCGAATCTGATATGTTCCGCGACAGAGCGATCGGGGGCACTTACAAGACAAACAACCATTGCATTCCGGACTTCCGTCTGATACTCGAAAAGGGCTTCGGCGGGCTTATCCCGGAATTAACACAGAGATATGAGGAAACAGGCGTGCAGTTTTACGCCGATCTGCTCAAAATATGCGGATCATGCAGCAAAATAGGGCATAAATACGCCGATCTGGCGGCAGAATCAGCAAAAAACACCGACGATACGGCCGAACGCGAACGACTCGAGCAGATAGAACAGACCTGCAGAAGAGTCCCGGAAAAACCGGCCGAAACGTTTCGAGAAGCACTGCAAAGCATATATTTTGTACATATTGTCAACACCTGGGAAGACGGGATCAACGCAAACTCGCTCGGGCGGCTTGACCAGTTATTATACCCGTATTACGCGCGCGACATTGCCCGCGGGACCATCACGAAAGACGAAGCGTATGAACTGATCTGCTGCTTCTGGATCAAATTGCTGAAAGCCGGCGATGTCCAGAACACCACGATCGGGGGTTGCGATAAAAACGGACGCGACGCTGTCAATGAGCTTTCGTATATGTTTTTGGACGCGATGGGTAACTGCGGCCTGGTCCGCTGCCTGTCCGTGCGCTATTCGGGCATCACTCCCAGGGCGTTCATGAATAAATGCTTCGAAGTCCTGAAAAACGGGCAGCCCACGTTCTGCAGCGACGACGTGCTGATACCGGCTCTCGCGGGAAAAGATATCCCCTGGGAAGACGCGACGGACTATGCGCTGCTCGGCTGTATCGAACCGACAATACCCGGGAAATCGAATTCACATTCATCCACCGCATATCTGAATCTGGTGAAAGCGATCGAATACACGCTCGGGCAAGGCTCAAGTATAATGGATCCTGCGCTGAGCGACGGTGCCAGAACGAAAGACCCCTGCCAGTTCAAAAGCTTTAAACAGTTCCTGGATGCCGCATACATTCACCTGGAAACAATGATCCGCGCCGCCTGCAGCTTCGTCAATAAATGCAGGTTAAGCACAGGTGCGTCCGTTTCTTTGCCGTTTAAAACGCTGCTCACCGAAAACTGCCTGGCCACTCAGACGGATTATGCGTGCGACGGGGCAAAATACAATTATTATCAGATAATGTTGACCGGATTCGCGAACCTCATCGATTCGCTCGAAGCGATCAGGACGATCATATTCCGCGACAAAAGATACACGATGAAGCAGCTGACGGAATTTATTGCCGGCGATTATCCGGACGAGAAAGCCAGGACAATATTTGCTGCGGAAGCGGCGAAATACGGTAACAATATATTAAAAACAGACGAGCTGGCTTGCGAGGTATATGAACGGATCTGCAAAATGATCGGCGCTCAGGAAAAAGCGACGGGGCTGAAGCTGCATCCGCAATTTTTCTCGTATTCGAGCAACATCCTGCTTGGCATGCACACCGCCGCGACACCGGACGGCAGACACAAAGGCAATATTTTGTCATACGGCGTGGCGCCAATGAACGGGTGTGACATCAACGGTTACAAGGCAGTGCTGCACTCCGCGGCGAAATTGCCCGCCGCAATGGCTGCAGGGAACACGGCGCTGATCGTTGACCTCTCCTCACATATATTCACCCGCAGAAACCGTACAAAAATACTTGACTTCTTTCTCGACGAATCCAAAAACGGGTTATGCAGCACCGTATTTAACATCATCGATCCGGACCGGTTAAGGGACAATGTAATTGACCCGAAGCGGGAAGCCGGTATTTTCATCAACATTTCCGGATACAGCGGCAATTTATGTGATCTGCCCCTCGAGACCCGCCTCGAGATCGCAAAACGAACGAATCACGAATCGGTTTAGCCGATTCGGTGCAGACTGCGAAAATTCGAAAAAAAGTGACAGTTTAAAAAAGCAAAATCGTATATCATTATATGCAAGCAGAAAGGAGGCTGATCCTGTTGAAAAAAACAGCATTAGTCGTAATAGCGGCGTTGCTTGTATTTGCTTCAATGTCGGTGAATATCGCGGCAAGCGGCACGAAACCGTACCTGACAAACAATATCCCCGAAATATCGCTGCCCGGCGTGGCCCAGGAAAGTTTCGCGGACGCATTTTCAGTGCTGGAAGAGGCGGTAACGGAGGCAAGCGACAGCAATCAGGTATACGGCTTCAACTACCCGTTTTGCGGTCCCGGAGGCGCGTACGGAGCCTGCTGGTGGCAGCTTGACACGTCGCTGGCAACGGCGGGGGCGAAATGGACCAACCAGAAGTTTGCCGAAAACGTGCTCAGAGGCTTTATGAACGTACAGCGAGAAAACGGCAGGATACCGCTCCACGGGCCTGATACGCTCCTGAGCGCAGATCTAAAATGCTCGTCCCTGCCCAAATTGTTCAGGACCGCGTACGAGATACTCGAGAGGACCGACGATCCGCAGCTAATCAGAGACACGTACAGTATGCTCAAAAAGTACCTGGACTGGTGGCTCACGGAAAGGCGCAGCGACAACGGCCTGATACTGGGGATCGTCGAGGAATGGCTCCCCGGATCGAGCGAGTTTACGATCCAGGTCGAAACCAACGTGGAAGTAGTGGAAGGCTGCTGCGTGGTATCGAAGCTCGCGGACTATCTCGGACATAACGAAGACAGCGAGAAATACCGCAAAGAAGGCGAGTCGCTCAAAGAGGCGATAAACAAATACATGTGGGACGAAAAGAACGAACGCTACATATCGCTTACCCAAAAGGGCAGAAAGAGTCTGCAGAACGTATGGTCAGTCGCGTCATTCGACGTGCTCAGGCTGGAGATCGCAGACCCGCAGCATATCGACGCACTGCTGAAAGATCTGACTGACGATTCGCTTTTCCAGTGGGATACGCGGCCGCTGACTTCGGCGGCAAAAACCGACAAACAATACAACGAGACAAAAGGCAACTATGCTGCGTGCCAGTGGTACGGGAGCATCTGGTCGATGCGCAATTATACCGTGGTCGATGGACTGGAAGATATTGGCCGCTACGATCTGGCGGCGTACCTCGCGCTGCGGACGGTCGAACTGTTTGACGGCAATTACGCCGAATTCCTTGACCCTCCGGACGGGAGCGGCCAGGGGGTGCTGCGCTATTCCTGGTCGGCGTCGGATTACATACAGCTTATCATCGAACATATTTTCGGTATCAACTACGACAATTTCTCCAAAACCCTCACGATCGCACCCGTGCTTGATGAGTCGCTCAGGGGGCAGACGATATCGCTTAAAAACGTGCTGCTGCCGGACGGAGGAAAGCTGAGCGTGACGATCAGATACGAAACGGATGCGATAATTATTTCGTACGAAGCGTCCGGGGCAAAAGATTTCGAGAAAGTTATTGCCGTCCCGTCGTACGGCGCGGAGTATGTAGCGGTCGGAAGGGAAACGGTCACGGAAGCTGCAGGTACATACGGTACGCGCTACTCGGTCAATAATCAGAAACGGGCGAAAGGCGAGATCATATTTGCCGAGCCGTCGGCGGCGGACAAGTACGAGGCGCTGCTGCCTGATGGCGCGGATGACACGGACAATAACGCTGCGGATGAACCGGGCCTCAGCGGGGTCGATATCGCGGTCAGAGTATTTCCGTGCGTGTTCTCGGCCGGATTGCTGATATTCCTGGTCGTATTCATAATAAAAGAAAGGAAAAATAAAAAATGAAACACTTGTTTAAAAAAATAACCGCCGGAATCATCGTCCCGGTCATGGTACTGACGCTTTTGCTGAACGTTTTTCCGATGAACTTCGCTGCAGAGGATAATAAAGAGCTTGTGGATATTTGTGATCTGAACAGTCAGTCGCTTTTGTATTCCTACGATCACGCTACACTTGAAAACGGCGAGCTCACGCTGAAAATGTGGGAAGGTGTAGGGTATGAAGTAGGCATCACATTGCCCAAGGCGCTTACGGAAACGTACAAGATCACCGGAACGATCAAGGTCAACGACGTTATTGCCACCGCCGATGACGATATTTCAATATGGAACTGCATCCGTATCGTTGCTGGCCGCACGACGCAGGCTGATTACAACACCGTCTCGATCTACCGCAAGGTCGGTATCCAGATCGTTAACTTCAACGAAAACGTTCCTGTCGGTATCGGCGAAATACATCCGTATCCGGAAGGCACCGAATTTGTTCCCGGAGCCGTTATGGCGTTCGAGATATACCGCGAAGGCCGCAGATTGGCGTTCACTTTAAACGGGACGAAGGTGATCGATTATACTTTGAGTGAGGAAGAAGACATGGCTGCTAAAGAAAACCATAATATCATCGGTTTCCAGAGCACGAACGTTGATTATACGATTTCTGATCTGAAGGTGCTGGTCGATAAAGAAGCAGCGGCAGCGCAGGACCCCGGTCAGACCGGCGACGGGCCCGAATTGGTATGGTACGACGTTCTCGACTGGGATTCCGTTGAAACGCAGTACGGCGCCACCGGAACAGAAATTGATCGTGACGGTAAAGTAATATCTATGGCGTATTGGGAAAATACGCCTTATCAGTACGGGCTCCTGTTCGAGGGAATTAAACCAAAGTTCAGGATATCCGGGAAAATAACGATAAACGATATCATTGACACCGGCGACAATGATATTTCGATCTGGAACGGGCTTCGCATAATCTGCGGCAGAACCGACTTTTTGACCTATAACACGGTGTCAATGTACCGCCTTGTGGGTATGCAGATCGTTAACAACAGTACCGTCGGTATCGGACCGATCATTCCGTATCCGGAAGGATTTTCGTTTGCGGCAGGTACGGAATTTACGTTCGAGATATTAAAAGACGGACGTCACTTCATTTTCAAGCTTAACGATGCGGTCATGATCGATTATACAGTCGGAAAAAACGAAGATCTATTTGTGGACGATGCATATGACAATATCGGTTTTATCGCGATAAATATGGCTTACGACGTTACCGATCTGAAGGTCGAAGTCGAAGGAGAGGCTCCGACGCCTTCTCCGATCCCGACGGAAGTGCCTCAAACTCCTGATCCGGAACCGACGGTCAACGCAACCGCAGTTCCCACCCAGCCCGCGACTGCCGAGCCGACAGAAGTGCCTCAAAAAACGGCCTCCGGGGGCAAAACGAGCGGCGGCAACAATTCCTGGATCTGGCTTGTGATCGAGATTGCCTTTGCAGTGATCACTGTAGCCATAATAGTTATTATTATATCGTCAAGAAAGAAAAAGAAGGATACACAAAATGGCTGAATTATATGACCCGTCATTGATCCCCGAAATACAGTTGTCCGGTATCGCACAGGAGGATTTCGAAGATGCGTTTCTCGTGATGCAGGAAGCATACGTGAACGCGTCCCCGGAAGCACCGGTCTACGGCTTCACACACCCGTTCTGCGGCCCCGGAGGAGCATACGGAGCATGCTGGTGGCAGCTTGACACATCGCTCGCGTTATGCGGCGCGAAGTGGGTAAATACACCGTTTGCTGAGAACGTGCTTCGCGGATTTAAGGCCGTACAGAGAGAAAAAGGCAGGATACCGCTCCACGGACCCGACATCCTGCTTGACCCGGAGCACAAGTGCAGTTCCGTTCCAAAGCTGTTTCAAGCAGCGTACGAGGTCCTGGAGCGGACGCAGGACGCGGGCCTGCTCGAAGAAATTTATCCGCTGCTCAGAGATTATCTGGACTGGTGGCTCACCGAGCGGATCGAGAGCAAAACCGGGCTGATATACGCTATCGTGGAGGAATTTTTGCCCGGCCGCAACACACCGCTGTGCGCGATCGAAACGAACGTCGAAGTCGTTGTCGGCTGCAAGATCGTATCGAAATTGGCCGCACGGCTCGGAAAAACCGAAGAAGCAGAGTATTATAAAAGCAAAATGCGCCACCACACCGAACTCATCAGAACGAAGCTGTGGGACAATGACCGCAAAATTTTCTTGTCCTACGACCCGTCCACCGGAAAGCTCCAGGACAAGGTCTATTCCACGATATTTGACACGCTGAAAAACGGAGTGGCGAGCGACGAACAGATCAATATTCTGCTCTCATACCTGCAGGACGACCAGCTGTTTCAGTGGAACGGCATCTGCCTAACTTCGGCGGCGAAGACCGACAAATGCTATAACGAGACTCCCGGCGTGTACGCGGCGTGCCAGTGGGAAGGCAGTATATGGTCAATGCGCAACTACACGGTCATAGAAGGCCTTGACGATATCGGAAGGTTCGATCTGTCCGCATATCTGTCATGGAGGACGGTCAATTTATTCAACAGAAACTTTACCGAATTCCTGAATCCCCCCGACGGCAGCGGCCACGGCGTAAAACGGTACGTCTGGACGGCGTCGCAGTATATCCAGATAATACTCGAGCGCATTCTCGGGATCCGCTACAGCAGCTACATTAATATGATACGGATAATGCCCAATATATGTAAAGAATGTTACGGTCAACAGTTCGGAGCCCGTCGCGTCAGGTTCCCGGGAGGCGCAAGCCTTGACGTCTCGATAGATTCATCCGCGGAGGGCAACGAGTTTTCTATCAGCTACAAGCTTACTCCCGGAGACGTGGAAGAGCATAAAAACCTGGTGATCGCGCTGCCGTATAACGACGGTGACTACCGCGCTGAAGGCAGGGAATACCGGGTCATAAAACACGAAAGAGGGAAGATATGCGAAACCGTTATACCCGTTGATCTCACACCGAACGCAGAGGTGGTAAGCGGAAAAGTTACTTTTTGTTTCCGAACAACCCTCTGAGAATTGACGACGCTCCCGAGCGGATGACAGCGCTTAGGGCAGACGAAGCAGCACGCTTGCCGATCGTACCGGCACTCGAAGTCTTGCCGCCCGTAAGAGAATTGACGATGTTGTTGCTCACCGACCTCGCGGCGGAGGAAGCGGCGCTCGAAGCAGCCTTCTTCGCGGTCTTCGAAGCAGCAGCCTTCTTCTTGGCGTCCTCCTTCTCCTTCTTCGCAGCTGCAGCCGCGGCTTCCTTCTCCTCCTTGGCCTTCGCCTTCGCAGCCTCAGCCTCGGCTTTCTCGGCCTCTTTCTGGCGCTGAAGCTCCTCGTTAGCCGCACAGATTATCTCGTAAGCGGACTCGCGGTCAATGACCCCTCTGTACACGACGTCGAGTTCGTCGTAATAGATCAGATCTTTAATATAGCTCTCGTCGGCGGCACCCATCAGGCTCTGCGGGGGCAAGATCTTCGCGTTCTCGACGATCGACGGCACGCCTTTCTCGTCAAGGAAACTCACGAGCGCCTCGCCGGTACCCAGAGCCATCATTGCCTCCTCGGTATTAAACGCGGGATTGACGCGGAACGACTTTGCCGCGGCCCTGACCGCCTTCTGCTCGGCGGGAGTGTACGCCCTGAGCCCGTGCTGCACGCGGTTGGAAAGCTGCGCCAGAACCTCGTCCGGAATGTCCGACGGAGACTGCGTCACAAAATATACGCCGATGCCCTTCGAACGGATAAGTTTCACGATCTGTACGATCTTCTGCACAAGCGCCTTCGGGGCGTCATCGAACAGCAGGTGTGCTTCATCGAAAAAGAAGATCATTTTGGGCTTTTCGGGATCGCCGACTTCGGGCAATTTTTCGAACAGCGCGGACAACATCCAGAGCAGGAACGTTGCGTAGACGGTCGGGCTGTTGATCAGGCGCGAGCTGGACAATATATTGATGTAACCACGTCCGTTTTCGTCCGTCATCATCCAATCCCTGATATCCAGATCAGGCTCGCCGAAAATGATATTGCCGCCCTCGTCCTCGAAACGGAGGAGAGCACGCTGGATCGCACCGATGCTCGCGGCGGAAACATTGCCGTACTGCGTGGTAAACTCGGCGCGGTTATCGCCGACGAACTGGAGCATTGCCCGCAGATCTTTAAGGTCGAGCAGCAGCAGGCCGTGGTCATCCGCAACCTTGAAAACGATGCTCAGCACGCCGCTCTGGACATCGGTCAGGCCGAAAAGTCTTGCCAGCAGCGTGGGTCCCATCTCCGACACCGTGACGCGCGCAGGAGTGCCTTTTTCGCCGAAAATATCCCAGAAGCGGGAAGGGTAGGACTTGTACTCCCAGCCCTCGATCCCGAACCGTTTGATGCGGTTCTGCATATCTTCGGTATCGTTTCCGGGCATCGTCATGCCTGTCAGATCGCCTTTAACGTCGCTGAAAAACACCGGCACGCCCATGTCGGAGAACGATTCGGCCATCACTTTCATCGTGATGGTCTTTCCGGTACCGGTAGCACCGGCGATCAGCCCGTGGCGGTTCGCCATTTTGGGCAGGAGGTAGATGCTTTTATCCGATTGGGCAAGCCATATCTTTCCGTCTTTGTACATTTTTCAATTCTCCGCTGTTATTACGCAAAATTATTTACCCGCGTTTGCCATCTCAGCCGCGCGCTCGGCACGTGCATTGACTTCGATCGGGTCAAGGAATGTTTCGACTGTTTCTTTGAGCGCCGCCCGGACTTTGTCGTCGCTGCCGGTTTCGACTGCTTCGGCAAGTATTGCGAGCCTGCGGTCAAGCTCTTCCGTGGAAATCGGTTCATCGATCTCTATGAAAATCTTTTCGTTGTCGGTTTTTATGAGGTTTTCGTTCTTGATGAGCAGCTCTTCGTACAGCTTTTCGCCCGGCCGCAGCCCGGTTTCGACGATCTCGATATCTTCGCCCGGCACGAAACCGCTGAGGCGGATCATGTTGACCGCCAGATCGATGATTTTCACCGGCCTGCCCATATCGAGCACAAAAAGCTCGCCGTTTTTAGCCGTTGCCCCGGAGCAAAGCACGAGCTGCGCAGCCTCGGGAATCGTCATGAAATAGCGAACGATGCGCTTATCCGTGATCGTGACCGGGCCGCCGTTGGCAATCTGCCTGCGGAACAGGGGAATGACGGAACCGTTCGAACCGAGAACATTGCCGAACCTTGTGGCGCTGAATTTGGTATTGCCCCCGAGACGTCCGTGGGTCAGCACGATCCGTTCGCATATGCGCTTCGTCGCACCCATGACGTTCGTGGGATTAACGGCTTTGTCCGTGGAGATCATAATAAATCTGGATACGCCGAACTTCTCGCTTACAAGCACGGTGTTGAGCGTTCCGAATACGTTGTTCCTGACGGCTTCGATGCAGTTGTGCTCCATAAGAGGCACGTGCTTGTGCGCCGCGGCGTGGAGAACGATATCCGGACGGTATTTTTCGAATACGCGTTCGAGGTCGTCAACATTGCACACGGATACGATTTCGACGCTTACTTTCAGCGAGTCGCGGTACTGCATCATCAGTTCCTGCTGTATCTCGTACGCGCCGTTTTCGTAGATGTCAAGGATCACGATGTGCCCTGCTCCCATGCTCGCCAGTCTGCGGCAAAGTTCTGATCCGATCGATCCGCCTCCGCCCGTGATGAGCACGGTCTTATCCTTGTAGTAATCGGCGGTTTCGTTGTCAACGACGAGCGACTGGTTTCTGAAGAGCAGTTCTTCTACGTTGATCTCGCGCACGACCCTCCTGCCGCGTTCTCCGCTCTCCGGAGACGAGTCGCGCATCACCGGGTAGTCATACGATTTGACCTTGATCCCGTATTCGCAATATTTATTGTAAAGTGTGTGGAATTCGTCGTCATGAAGGTGCGGAAGCGCGAAAACGATCTCCTGGACGTTGTACGCTTCGATGCATTTCGCCGTAGCGTCGTTCTCGCTTATGACGGGGATGCCGCTTATTTCGCGCCCGATCTTCTCTTCGCTTATATCAATGAACAGCACGGGGACGTACGGTGAATTTACGGCGTTTTTAAGTTCTGCCGCGAGCCCCACACCCGTGTTTCCGGCTCCGACGATCGCGATCCTGATCTTTCTGCCCGTGATGGTTCCGTGCTCGCTGAGTTCCTTCGAAATGTGTCCGAGCGTGAAAACCTTGAGCGCAAGCACCATCAGCCGCCCGGGGAACGTGGCGTAATTATAGCGCGTGTACATATATCTGTAGCACATGCGCATAAACAGGGCAAGGAGCAGGTCAAGGCATGTTATGGCGAAAAGCCAGATTATCGGTACGATGCGCGAGGGGATGAACAGGCGGACAATAAAGAATGCCGCAAATGCTGCCGCGTCTCCGAGGCACAGTTTGAGGTATGACTGCACGCCTCCGTAGCGCCAGATCTGTTTGTACACGCCGAAGAACATCCTGCCGATAAGCAGGGTAATAAAAAGTGCCGTCAATACAAGTACGTATATCAGCCAGTCGGGTGAGTATCCGAATTTGATCGAGCAGGCGATCGCCCACAGCGCGGCAATCACCGAATAAATTATGAGGTCGTATATTACAAGCTGCCAGCGGATCGAGCGCAATCCTTTTCTGGTTTTTACACGGTTTTCCGATGTTTCATTTTTTTGCATATTTCCAGCACAGCCCTGTCAATTAATGGTGTTTCTGCAGCCGATCGCGTTGTTCTTCGCGCAGGATCCTGATGCACTGAATATTATATACGATTGGCGGACGAAAAACAAGCATTGCGCGGGAATATCAAGATTTACAATTTGTTCACTGATTTGAAACAAAAAGTTTACAAAAATTGCCCGAATTTTCGCAAAAAAATCTTGAAAAAATTCAAAAAATATGCATTGACATATTGTAATAAATTTGATAGAATATCAAACTGCGTTGTAATCTCACGCTGCGCAAACCCGCCCTTCCGGACACGAAAAACGGCCCGGAAAACCGGGGAAAAAGAAGGGAAAACTGACTTGCTGAGTTTATTTTAGCACAGGGAAGAGTCCTTTGCAAGCGCAAATGCGAAGACCGCGGCGCTTAATATCAAAACAGGGGTGATTATCTGCTATGGTGCATACCGTTAAGTATGGTAAAACCGAAAGACAGAGCTACTCACGAATCCAGGAAATTCTGGAGATGCCGAACCTGATCGCCATTCAGAAGGATTCGTACCGTCATTTTCTCGAAGTCGGGCTGAAAGAAGTATTTAAAGACTTTTCGCCCATCACAGACTTTACCGGCGACCTGGTGCTGGAATTCATCGATTACAAACTTGATGAAAATCCTAAATACACAATAGAAGAAAACAAAGAGCGCGATTCAACGTATTCGGCGCCCCTTAACGTGCGCGTGCGCGTAATAAATAAGGAGACCGGCGTCATAAAAGAAGACACGCTGTTCTTCGGCGACTTCCCGCTGATGACAGAGAGCGGCACGTTCATCATGAACGGAGCAGAACGCGTTATTGTCAGCCAGCTCGTACGTTCCCCCGGCGCGTACTATGAGAAAGCGTTTGATAAGGCGAAGGGAAAGACTACCACCGCTACTACGCTTATTCCCAACCGCGGCGCATGGCTCGAATACGAGATCGACTACAACGAATGCATACACGCACGCGTTGACCGCAACCGCAAAGTTCCGGCGACAATGCTGTTCCGCGCGTTCGGTTACGGCACTACCGACGAGATCCTCAATCTGTTCTCGGTCAATACCCAGGAGCTTGCCCCCGCGTACGCCGAAAACTTCGACGAACTCCTCATCATTGACGAGCGCCTGATCAACACGCTGCAGAAAGATACCGTTGACAATTCGGACGACGCCCTCCTCGAGATCTACAAAAAGATCCGTCCCGGCGAGCCCGCGATCGTTGACAGCGCAAAATCGCTGCTCCACGGCATGTTCTTCGACGGAAAGCGCTACGACCTCTCCAAAGTCGGCCGCTATAAATTCAACAAAAAGCTCTCGCTTCATGCCAGGATCGCAGGCAGAGAAGCATGCGCGGATATCATTGACCCGGGCACCGGCGAGATCCTCGTGGCCGCAGGCGAAACGATCAGCCGCGAAATGGCCGAGAAGATCCAGGACGCAGGCGTGTACTCCGTCTACATCAACACCCCGTACAAACCCTGCAAAGTCATCGGTAATAACACCGTAAAGCTTTCCGAATACGTCTCCTTCGATCCCGAGGAAGTCGGGATCAAAGAGCGCGTGTATCTCCCCGTACTTAAGGAGATCCTCGAAAGCTGCGGCGACGACGAAGAAGCGCTTAAGAAAGAGATCGCGGCAAGGGCTGCCGACCTCGTTCCGAGGCACCTCACCATCGACGATATCGTAGCATCCTTCAGCTACCTACTCAACCTCGACTGCGAAGTCGGAAATGTTGACGATATCGACCATCTGGGTAACCGCCGCATCCGCTGCGTGGGAGAACTTCTCCAGAACCAGTTCCGCGTAGGTCTTTCCAGAATGGAGAAAACGGTACGCGAAAAGATGAACACGCTCGACAGAGATATTGTCACCCCGCAGTCCATCGTTAATATCCGCGCCGTATCCGCCGCCATCCGCGAATTCTTCGGATCCTCCCAGCTGTCTCAGTTCATGGAACAGACGAACCCGCTGGCTGAGCTCGCAAATAAGCGCCGTCTGTCCGCACTTGGCCCCGGCGGTCTGAACCGCGACAGGGCTACTTTTGAGGTCCGCGACGTTCACTATTCTCACTACGGCAGAATGTGCCCGATAGAGACTCCCGAAGGTCCCAACATCGGTCTGATCGGATCTCTCGCTACGTACGCAAGGATCAATGAATACGGCTTCATCGAGGCTCCGTACAGGAAGTATGATAAGGATAATCATTGCGTTACCAGCAGGATCGATTATCTGATGGCTGACCAGGAAGACCAGTACATCGTTGCGCAGGCGAACGAGCCGCTCGACGAAGAGGGTCACTTCCTTAATAAGAAGGTCGTGTGCCGCTTCAGAGATCAGTTCATCGAAGTCGAGCCCGACCGCGTTGACTATATGGACGTTTCGCCGAAGCAGGTCGTATCCGTTGCCGCCGCAATGATCCCGTTCCTCGAGAACGACGACGCATCCCGCGCACTGATGGGATCGAACATGCAGCGCCAGGCCGTTCCGCTTATGAGAACGCAGGCACCGATCGTTGCCACCGGTATCGAATACAAAGCGGCGCACGACTCCGGAGCCGTTGTCCTCGCGAAAGCACCCGGCCGCGTTAAGAACGTATCCGGCAGAGAGATCGTTATCCAGCGCGAAGACGGAACTATTGACACGTACAAACTGCTCAAGTTCATGCGTTCGAACCAGGCTACGTGCATCAACCAGCGCCCGGTGGTCAAATTCGACGAGTGGGTCGAAGAAGGCGACGTTATAGCTGACGGTCCGTCAACGGATCACGGCGAGATCGCTCTGGGCCGCAATACCCTGATCGGCTTCATGACCTGGGAAGGTTATAACTATGAGGATGCTGTTCTCATCAGTGAGAAACTGGTGAAGGAAGACGCGTACACCTCTATACATATTGAGGAATACGAGTGCGAAGCGCGCGACACCAAGCTCGGACCCGAGGAGATCACTCCCGAAGTGCCTCACATCGGTGACGATGCCAGAAAGATGCTCGATGCTTCCGGCATCATCATTATCGGTTCCGAAGTAAGAGCCGGAGATATCCTGGTCGGTAAAGTCACGCCCAAGGGCGAGACCGAACTTACTCCCGAAGAGCGCCTGCTGCGCGCGATATTCGGCGAAAAGGCCAGAGACGTGCGTGACACATCGCTGCGCGTACCTCACGGATCGTACGGAATCGTTGTCGACGTAAAAGAATTCACGAGAGAGACCGACAGCGAATTGTCGCCCGGCGTGAATAAAATGATCCGCGTATACATTGCCCAGAAGAGAAAGATCACGGTCGGTGATAAGATGGCCGGACGTCACGGTAATAAGGGCGTCGTGTCCAGAGTGCTTCCCGAAGAGGATATGCCTTTCCTGCCTGACGGTACTCCGCTTGAGATCGTGCTGAACCCGCTGGGCGTGCCTTCCCGAATGAATATCGGACAGGTGCTCGAAGTTCACCTCGGTTATGCGGCAAAGGCTCTCGGCTGGAAGATCGCCACACCCGTATTCGACGGTGCTTCCGAGAAGAACATACTTGAAACGCTCAAACTCGCGGGCAAGGAAGAGGACGGTAAGACCGTTCTTTACGACGGCCGCACCGGCGAGCCTTTCGAAAACCGAGTAACGGTCGGATACATGTACTACCTGAAGCTCCATCACCTTGTCGACGATAAGATGCATGCGAGATCTACTGGCCCGTACTCGATGGTCACTCAGCAGCCTCTTGGCGGTAAAGCGCAGTTCGGCGGACAGCGTTTCGGCGAAATGGAAGTCTGGGCGCTCGAAGCTTACGGCGCTGCTTACACGCTGCAGGAGATCCTGACGATCAAATCCGACGATACCGTTGGCCGCGTGAAGACGTACGAAGCGATCGTGAAGGGCGAGAACGTTCCGGAGCCCGGAATTCCCGAATCCTTCAAGGTCCTTATCAAAGAACTCCAGAGCCTTGCTCTTGACGTTAAGGTGTTCAAGAACGGCGGCGAAGAAATCCCGCTTCGCGAGACCGAGGAAGATTACATCAAGAATCCGGACAAATACCGTACGCGCACTGACGTTGATAACCCCGACTTCTATAACTTCCTTGATGAGAACGGAAACATCAGCTCGGCTTACGGCGGACTCAGCGACGAGGAGTACGCGGACGAAGGCGGAAACTACGGCGGAGACGCGATGGAAGGGCTGGGAAGCCTTGACCCTGACGCTGTGAGCGGAAGCGCCGAGAGCGTAGACGGAATTGACAACGGCCTCTTTGAAGAGTCTGACGCCGAAGCTGAAGCGGAGGCTTACTACCGCGAAAGAGCCGAAGAAGCCGGCGAAGAAGAAAAAAGCTACGGCGACGAAGATTGAAGGGAGAGGGTGAAGTAATATGGTAGATTTTAACAATTTTGAATCGATTCAGATCGGACTTGCTTCTCCGGAAACGATACTCAAGTGGTCCCACGGCGAGGTCAAAAAAGCCGAGACCATAAACTATAGAACGCTTAAGCCGGAAAAAGACGGACTTTACTGCGAACGCATCTTTGGCCCGACGAAGGACGGAGAGTGCCACTGCGGTAAGTACAAGAAAAACCGCTACCGCGGCATCGTCTGCGATAAGTGCGGCGTTGAAGTTACGAGTTCCAAAGTCCGCCGTACGCGTATGGGCCACATTCAGCTTGCGGCTCCCGTATCGCACATCTGGTTCTTCAAAGGCACGCCCTGCCGCATCGGACTGCTGCTCGATATGAAGCCGAAGGATCTTGAAAGAGTCCTCTATTTTGCAGCGTACGTTGTCCTCGATCCCGGCCAGACGGCGCTCGAATACAAGCAGATCCTGAACGAACACGATTATCAGGCAGCTGTAAAGGCTTACGGCGCATACGGTTTCAACGCCCAGATGGGTGCGGAAGCTATCCGCCGCCTGCTTGAAGAGGTGAAACTTGACGAACTCCGCAACGAGCTCAGGAGCGAGATCGACGAACTCGAGGGACAGGATAAAGAGAAGCTGAGCCAGACCGTCATTCAGAAGAAGGCGGCGCTGCTCAAGAGACTGGAAGTCGTGCAGGCTTTCATTGACTCCCACAACCGCCCCGAGTGGATGATCCTCACCGTTATCCCGGTCATTCCGCCGGA
>JAGADO010000100.1 GCA_017613535.1 Clostridia bacterium
CGGGGTATATAAAAGACACTTACGGCGATAACTACCTGCCGTCATCGAGGCGCGTGTTCAAAAATAAAAATGCCGCTCAGGACGCACATGAAGCGATCCGTCCGACTCACATCGATTTCACGCCCGAGAAGATCAGAGCGAAACTGACAAACGACCAGTACAGGCTTTATAAACTGATTTATGACAGATTTATCGCGAGCCAGATGGCTGACGCGGTATACGAAGTGTGCAACGTCGATATCGCTGCCGGCAGCAGTCTGTTCAAGGCGGTCGGTTCCGTTCCTGTATTTCCGGGATATACGAAAGTGTACGAAGAAAAGCAGGATACCGAAAGCGAAGACGCTGTGAAATTGCCGCCGCTTTCCGAAGGGGAGAAGCTTGACCTTGACGGCATAAATGCAGAACAGCGTTTTACGCAGCCCCCGAGCAGATACACCGAAGCGTCGCTTATCAAGACGCTCACCGAATACGGCGTCGGAAGGCCAAGTACGTACGCGCAGATCATTTCCGTCGTATTCACGCGCGACTATGTGATACGCGAGAAAAAACTGCTTGTCCCGACAGAACTCGGAAAGACGGTTAACAAGTACCTGAATACGGCGTTCCCGAATATCGTTGATGTCTCATTTACGGCTGGCATCGAGGAAGAACTTGATAAGATCGCTCAGGGAGAAAAACAGTGGTCCGGCGTCATAAGCGACTTCTACGGAGACTTTTCGAAGGAACTAAAGAGCGCGCTTGATGAGACGGAACGTATGAAAGTTCCCGACGAAGTCAGCGACGTCGTTTGCGAAAAGTGCGGCCGCCTGATGGTGTATAAACAGGGACGGTTCGGAAAATTCCTCGCATGCCCCGGATATCCGCAGTGCAAAAATACGAAGAATATCGTCGAAAACGTCGGCGTTAACTGCCCCGATTGCGGAAGCCCCCTCGTTTATCACAAGAGCAAGGCCGGAAAGAAATATATAGGCTGCAGCGGTTACCCTGAGTGCAAATTCATATCCTGGAACGTGCCCACGGGCGAAAAGTGTCCCAAGTGCGGAAAACATCTCGAATACGCTTTTGCGAAAAACGGCAGGCGCTTCGTAAGCTGCAGCAATAAAGAGTGTGATTACAAGTCGTACGGCAGGAAAAAGAACTCCGGAACTGCGGAAAACCAGGCGGGGACAGATAAAAAGGACTGAAATCGATGGCTGTTTATATTGTCGGAGGCGGATTCGCCGGCTGCGAGGCTGCGTACCAGCTCTCTGTAAGAGGCATCCGGGTAAAGCTTATCGACATGAAACCTATAAAGTTTTCACCGGCTCATCACAGCAGGCTGCTTTGCGAACTGGTGTGCAGCAATTCTTTCAAATCGTCCGATGTTAACACGGCATCAGGCCTGCTTAAGGAGGAAATGCGCACGCTCGGTTCGCTTATTTTATCATGCGCCGATAAAAGCACCGTACCTGCGGGAGGAGCGCTCGCCGTTGACCGCGAACTGTTCTCGCGCCTTGTCACGGAAAAACTGACAGAGAGCGGAAACGTGGAAGTGGTAAGCGAAGTAGTCGGCGGAATAGGAGAAATAGCGTGCAGGCCTGACGCGGAAGCCGTGATAATCGCCACCGGACCGCTCACGGACGAAGCGCTTTCGCTCGATATTATAAGGAGACTCGGAGAAGACTCGCTGAGCTTTTTTGACGCGGCGGCGCCGCTCGTATTTAAAAACAGCATTAATTTCGAAAAAGCATTCTACGCATCCAGGTACGGAAAAGGCGATTCCGACTACATAAACTGCCCTATGAACGAAGCGGAATACGCCGCGTTTTACAAAGAACTCATAAATGCGGAATGCGCCGAAGTAAAGGATTTCGATTCCGGATGCGTTTATGAAGGCTGCATGCCCGTTGAAGTAATGGCCGGGAGAGGCTTCGACACGCTCAGGTACGGGCCGATGAAACCGGTGGGCATAACAGATCCGCGCACAGGAGAACGATTCTTTGCCGTTGTCCAGCTGAGGCGCGACGACGTCAGCGATACGCTGTACAATATAGTCGGATTCCAGACGAGGCTGAAATTCGGGGAGCAGAAGCGTGTGTTCGGCATGATTCCGGGCCTCGAAAACGCCGAGTTTGCCAGATACGGCGTAATGCATAAAAACACGTACATAAAATCGCCTGGCGTGCTCGATCAGACGTTCAGAGTGACCGGAAGATCGGCAGGAGATGACATAAACGTGCCGCTCTATTTCGCGGGACAGATCACGGGCGTGGAAGGGTACATCGAATCGGCGTCATCCGGATTGATCGCAGGTATAAACGCATACTGCACGCTAAAAAAATTGCCCCCGTTCGTGACCGGTGCGGGAACGCAGACCGGAGCCCTCGCCGCGTACGTGTCGAACTACGGGGGAGCGGATTTTCAGCCGATGGGCGCAAACTACGGGATAATGAATCCGGTATTGCCTGAAAACGCCGGAAAGGCGATCATTCGCGATAAAAAGCGAAAAAAAGGATTGATTTCAAATAGCGCTTTAGATATACTTAAACAAACAAAAGCAGATAGGAGTGACTTATTTTGAATCAGCAGTCTGACAAGAAGTTTTTGAACAGTATGTGGATCACTGTAAATGACAGCCTCATCGCAGAAAAAAGGTCCGAGATCGGCAACGCATGGGACAGGTCTAAACCGATGGATCGCTACAGCGACCTCGAAGAAGGCCCCGGCCTGCCCGTTTTCCGCAAGAAATTCGGCTCTGCTTCCAATAAACCGGTAAAATGCGTTATTTACGCTACCGCGCTCGGAAATTTCGAACTGTTCATGAACGGACAGCGCGTCGGTAAAAAAACGGGCTCGAGCATAAAATTCGACGAACTCAAACCGGGATGGACAGACTATTCGAAACGCACTCTTTACTATACATACAACCTCACGCCGTTCCTTTCCGAAAGCGGCGTAAACTGCATCATCGCGCCGGTATCGAACGGCTGGTACCAGGGCAGGATCTCGTTCAACACCTACGGCACACATAAGATCGCGTTCAATGCGGTGCTCGAGATCACGTACGAAGACGGCAGCATTAAAACGGTCACTACCGGAACAGACTGGGACGTTAATATTATCGGTCCCGTGCTCACCGCAGATATATGGGACGGAGAAGTATACGACGCAACACGCACTTCATTTGAAGCATTGTCCGAACCCGGAAAGCGTTCTGCCGGCTGGGTGAACGCAGAGAAATACGAAGACTTTGCAGGAATCGTCACTAAAAACGTTGGCCCGTCCATCAGAGTCCGCCGCATTAACATGAAACCGTTAACTCTCACGCGCTACAGCGACGTTGACACCACCGGCGAGACGGATTTCGGAAAGATCATTGTCAGCGAAACCATTAAAAACCCCGGAGCTGTCACGCTTAAAAAAGGCGAGAAGTTCATATACGATATGGGCCAGAATATGGTCGGATGGGTCAATTTCACCGTCAGCGGTAAAAAGGGCACGCGCCTCATCTCCAGATACGCCGAGATGCTCAACGACTCCGGCCTTCTGAGCAGGGGCAACGACGGTCCGGAAGGTTCCATCTACACCGCTAACTACCGTTCCGCAAAAGCGCGCGGCACGTACATCCTGGGCGGAGGCGAAGCTTCGTACCATCCGATGTTCACGTTCTACGGCTTCAGATATATCGAACTCTCAGCAGACGCTGACGTGGAGATCAAAGCCCTCAAGGCGGACGTCGTAGGTTCCGACACGCGCGAGACCGGCTCGATCGTAACATCGTCCAAAGACGTGAACAAGCTTATCTCCAACATCCTCTGGGGACAGCGCGGAAACTACCTGAGCATCCCCACTGACTGCCCGCAGCGCGACGAACGCCTTGGCTGGACGGGAGACACGCAGATATTCTGCGGCACAGCGGCGTACAACGCAAACGTACTCGGATTCTTCCGCAAATGGCTCGTTGACGCGGCAGACAGCCAGAGCCCCGCAGGTGCTTTCTCGGACGTTATCCCGAGAGTCCGCGTAGTGGGAGAGGGCAACGCCGCATGGGGCGATGCGCCGATCATTGTCGCATACACGATGTACCGCATGTTCGGAGACGTAAAGATCGTTAAAGACACTTATCCGTCCCTCGTAAAATATATGGATTATTTGTTCCAGTTCGGCTACAACGGCCCGAACCCCGCATACGGCGACTGGCTCGCATACGAACCCACAGAGAACCGCTACATCTGTATCTGCTACTACGCATACGACGCGATACTGATGGAAAAACTCTCGAACATCCTTGGGAAAACACGTAAAGCAGCATCTTACCGAAAGCTTTACACGCGCATCCGCACATACTTCAGAAAAACGTACATGAAAAACGGAAAGCTTACGCAGACGTCCCAGACGGCATACCTGCTCGCACTTCGTTTCGGACTCCTGCCCGAACGCTACGCCGAAAAATGTAAGAAGATCCTCGCAAAGAAGATCAGGGACAACGGCTACCGCCTGAGCACCGGCTTCGTCGGCACCGGCATCCTGAACATGTCCCTCAGCGAGTTCGGCATGGACAATCTCGCATACTCGCTCCTTCTCCAGACCGAGAATCCGTCCTGGCTCTACAGCGTATATCAGGGCGCGACGACGATCTGGGAACGCTGGAATTCGTACACGCTCGACAGGGGATTCGGAGACGTAGGCATGAACTCGTTCAACCACTACGCGTACGGTTCTATCCAGGAATGGATGTACAAATACATGCTCGGGATCGATAACGACGAATCCGACCCCGGTTTCCGCCACATCATATTAAGACCCACACCCGACACCAGAACGGCGAAAGAAATGCCCAAAGGTCAGGAACACATCACGTGGGTCCGCGGACACTACGACTCGGTCGCAGGAGATATCGCCGCATCGTGGTCAATTGAAAACGACGCGTTCACGTACAGCGTTTCCATCCCCGAAGGCGCATATGCGACGCTCTACCTGCCAATATTTGACGAAAACGCCGCAACGATCACGTGCAACGGCACCGTCAGCCCCGTTTCTTCGTTCGAAAGAGAGAGCAATAAACTGCGCATCGACCTCGCGTACGGCAAATACACATTCGTTGTAATGAGATAAGGATTTCAAGAGGCTGGGCTTATGAAAACAAAGCGCGGGTCAATCAATTATGACTTCCGCCGGACCGTGAGGGCCGCGGCGCTGCTGCTGGCGATATCTGTCTGTGCACTGATGTTCGGAGGCTGCGCGGGTCAGTCGTCCGGTTCGGCCGATCCGACGCACGGCACGGACAATGTCGTGATCACTCCGATCTCCGTTAACATCGGCGAAACGGCCAGACCTGATAACACCGCAGATAACGGAGGCGCGACAGGCAATCATACGAATACTCAGGCGCCCGAAAACGCAACTGCGACGCCTTCAAACGGCGCCACGCCTTATTATGACCCGAACAGCCCGCTCGCCGGGATCATCATCTGCGTCGATGCGGGTCATCAGGACACAGGCATCACCGAAAAAGAGCCCTGCGCCCCCTGGGGACCGGAAGCGAACTCATCGGTGAATAATACGGTCATGAAGGCTAAGGCGACTTCGGGCACTTCGGGCGTCAGCACGAAGAAACCCGAATATGCGGTAAACCTCGAGATCGCGCTCAAACTCAGAGATGCGCTCGAAGCGAAAGGCGCGACGGTTATTATGTCCCGCACGGACAATTCCTCCCGCCTCTCCAACCGCGACCGCGCTCTGATGGCGAACGAGAACAACTGCGTTCTAACTTTCAACATCCACTGCAACGGTTCGGATAATCAGTCGGTCTCAGGCATCGAACTGTACGTAAGAGGCAGCGGCGACAATACTTCCGAGTATGCCGCCCGGTCCAAAAACGAAGCGGCGCTCGGGCAGAAACTTCTTGACAAGCTCGCCGAATCTACCGGCGCCAAGAAGCGCAGTGTTAACAAGAGCGACGCGTACACAGGCATCAACTGGCGCGACCACGCCACGTTCATCATCGAATGCGGATTTATGAGCAACCCCGATGAGGACGCAAATCTGAGCAATCCTGCCTACCAGGATAAGCTTGTCAGCGCTATCGTGCGCTTCACTATCGAGGACTTCAGGGGATGAGGAATCATAAAACGGCGGTAAAAGGCATTATTATGCGGCTTACCGCCGCTTTATTGTCGCTGACGGTGATCGCGGCTGCCGGAGGATGCGTGTTCTCCGGAGGGCCTGACCCGTCGTTTTCCGCCGCTCCGGAGACAGGCTCACCGGGAGCAGACGTAACGGCTGGTAATTACGACGCGAACGCGACTCCTCCGACTTCAGCGGAATCTCCGTCTCCGGAGCCTCAGGAGACTCCGATAGAGCTAACTGAAGAAGAGGCGGAATTCTGGAAAAAAGCAAACGGACTTATAGGGTATTACGAAGACGTTGCCCTCCGCTCCGAATACGGAGATGCTGACGGAAAAGTCCACAGATGGACGGAACCGGTCCGGTTTTACGCCGCGCCTTCTGCCGACCTCGACAAATACGAAAACTACCTGAGAGCTGTTATTGACCGCCTGAACGCGGTAGAAGGTTTCCCGGGGATCGTGTTTGCGGACCGTGAGGAAGAAGCCGATCTGACGCTCGAATTCGTGAGCGCGGAAAAGATGGGTGAGATCACGGGCTCCATCGGCGAGACGGCACTGGGTTACGCGGTGATATCGTGGTACAATAAAACAGGCAGGATCTTCAGCGGGAACATTTATATCGTCTGCGAAGAGGATTCGGCCGAAGAAGACATAAGGCACACTCTTCTGGAGGAAACGACGCAGGCGCTCGGGCTTATGAACGATTCGAATATGTATCCGGACAGCATCTTTTATCAGGGATATTCGACGGTCAGCGAGCTTTCGGAAGAGGATATGATACTGCTCAGGATACATTATTCCGGATATATTTCAGAGGGGATGGATGCTAATGCGGTTAAAGAGATCGCGGGGAGACTTGCCAATTCCTGAAAAATGTGGCAAAATATCCGGTCGTAAACTTACGCTGCACTTTAGTGCCGTCCGGTTTTACGGGCAGAATCGTATTTTTGCGGGCTGAAAGGGAACATAATCGATATGAACAGGAAATTATTTACATCTGAATCTGTTACGGAAGGCCATCCGGATAAGATCTGCGACGCTATCGCAGACCGCATACTTGACGCAATTTTAGAGCAGGATCCGGAATCGAGGGTCGCGTGCGAGGTCACGGCGGCGACGGGTCAGATCATGATATTCGGTGAGATAACCACAAAAGCGATAGTGGATTATACGAAAATTGTCCGCGATACCGTTCGCGATATAGGATATACGGGCTCTGAAATGGGTTTTGACGCCGATACGTGCGCCGTTATTAATTGTCTCAACAGGCAGTCGCCGGATATCGCGATGGGCGTTGACGTCGCGCTCGAGAGCCGCGGAAAAGTCTGCGAAGAGGCTTGCGATGATGAGCTCTTAAAGCTCGGAGCAGGCGATCAGGGAATGATGTTCGGTTACGCGTGCAACGAAACGCCTGAGCTCATGCCTCTTCCGATCAGCCTTGCTCACAAACTCACGCGCAGGCTTACCGAGGTGAGGAAGCAGGGGATACTCGGCTACCTCAGGCCTGACGGTAAGGCGCAGGTCTCGGTCGAATATGACGAGGACAACGTCCCTATGCGCATCGATACGGTCGTTGTGTCGAGCCAGCATGACGAGTCTGTCGATATCGGTACGCTCAGGGCGGATATCGAAAAGTACGTGATAAGAGAAGCGATCCCTGCGGATATGATCGACGCCGGTACGAAGTTTTTCATCAATCCTACCGGCCGTTTCGTGATAGGTGGTCCCTGCGGCGATTCAGGGCTGACAGGGAGAAAAATTATTGTCGACACGTACGGCGGAATGGGCAGGCACGGCGGCGGAAGCTTCTCCGGAAAAGATCCGACGAAAGTTGACCGCTCGGCATGCTACATGGCCAGACATATTGCCAAGAGCGTCGTGGGAAGCGGCCTGGCTGACAGGGCCGAAGTGCAGATAGCGTATGCGATAGGCGTGGCGCATCCCGTTTCGGTCAGAATAGATACTTTCGGTACGGAAAACGTTCCCGTTCCTTCGATCGAGCGCGCGGTTAAGGAAAAGTTTGATCTTCGTCCCGGGGCGATCATCGAATATCTCGGGCTTAGGGAGCCGATCTATGCAAAAACTTCAAACTACGGCCATTTCGGCAAGGAAAACTGCGGGCTTCGCTGGGAGGAGATCACCAGGCTGACTGTATGAGCGGTACGCCGTTCAGCGTCTCGCATGGACGGTGGATTTACTGTTTCCTGAAGGACCGCCGATATTGACCGAGACCGCCTCTCCGTTCGGCAGCGGGATCTGGCCTGCAGCCTTAATAAGGGGCGTTGACAGCGGCTTGAAGTCGAAATCCGCGAAGCCGGGGCGCACCGGAGTGATCCCGAGCACGTATTTTCCGTAGAGGATAACGGGTATCGCGGACCAGCCGTGGCAGAGGCTTCCTGCGTCGTCGAACGCGGCGGGACCGTCAATGCGCTCCCAGAAAGATGTTGCCCCGTTAAACAGCATATAGCCCCATTTATCCGCAACATCGTCAAACACGTACGGCGCGAATTTATCGCCGAGCCCCAGCAGGGCCTCATATTTGAAGATCGAATGGCTGAGCGTCACCGGAACGTAATGCTTCGGACCGCCCGGAACTATCGATTCTGCCTCTTCCTCGTACCCTATAAGGTTCGGGCCTTTTCTGCCCGTCAGAATGTCGGCTACGCGTTCTTTAAACGCTTCCGGCACCGCTCCCGCGTACAGGGCAAGTGCGTGCGTCAGTTCGCTGTAATGGTATTTCCGTCCGTTCACAATATATGTGGCGTACGCGCCGCGTTCGCTGTTCCAGTACGCGTCGTGGAATGCGGAGATGACCGATTTATGCAGCATCTCGTACCATGAGAACTGCCTCCTGTAATCGTGCTCATCATCGGGTTCGTGGCGCCTTACGAGCCATGCGGCGAGTTTCGCAGCCGCGTCTAGAGCGAGAGCGTAGAAAAGGGTAAGAGGAGCGTCGGTATTGACCTCGCCCGCCTTTCTTAAGCCGGACATAGCAGAATTGTCCATCAGATCCGACCACTCGTAGAAATTCCAGGAGCCCGGCTCATAGTAAGGCCCGATCTGATCGCCGCTCTTCGAATGGACCCAGAAGCCGTGGATAAGCTTTTCAACGACGGGGAACATCTCAGCCGCGAACAGATAGTCTCCTGAATAAAGCACGTACTCGTAAAGTTCGACGATCCACATCATAGAGAACGACGGAATGTGCACCGCGACTTTAGCCGGAGCGCATAATTCAAGCTGTCCGTCAGGCCTGAGCCCCTGCCCGAGCAGCCTCAGGCTTGCCTTCGGAAAATCGTATTCACCGAATGAATAATACCCCGAAAGCATCTGATTACGCGAATCCATCGAATAAAGCGACTGCTCTCTCCACGGGCAGTCTTCATAATGCTCGTGCATACACAGTCTGAGCGTATCGAGACTCACGCGGTAGATCTTATTATGCAGCGAGTCGGACGACCTGAAACGGCAGACGTCTGTGAGAGGGTAGTCGGAGTTTTTAATGCCTGCGTAATATAGTTTGAAATCGAACGACGTCACGAACAGCTGCATATACCTGAGTCCGAGCCTCTTCGAATAATGTGTGAACCGCTGCCTTCCTCCCGCGCAAGTATAAACGCCCGTGAAGCATCTGCCTCCGATGAACGATCTTACGCGCAGGTCAACGAGATGTTCTCCGTAACCGACGTATACTTTCGTGCCGGCAGGTGCGTCAATATCGATGTGGAAGTATCCCGCGCTTTCGCGTCCGAGGTCAATGACCGCGTATATCCCGTGGAAGTGTTTATCAGCCTGATATCTGAAATGAATGTATTTTTCCGGAAATTCTTCTCCGCCCGCCGGTATCTCCGGTGCCTGTGCCGAGTCGGAAATTTCACGAGCGTAGCGCTGGCTTAGAGACGCGTGCTGGAGCTTCTGAGCCGTTACGTGATCGTTTTCGTCGCTGTTTATCCTGAATAGTCCCTGCGTAGCTATCACAGCATGCGCAGGAGGCCCTATTTCGAGTTTTTTTATGGGGCGCGGATAGAGAGGTACCCTCGTGCGTTCGGCCGGTTTTAGGGGGAATTTCGTGAAGTACAGATCGAGCTTCGATTCTGCGGCAGGGAAGTACGGCTTCAGGAAATTCATTTTCGAAGCGTCGTATTCAAATGCGTAACCGAGCTGCCCCGTCGTCATCTCCATATTTCCCGAACGGTACGCTGGATTAAGCCTCCCGAGCGTTTTGGCGGAACTCTCCGTGACTGTTTTCGAACCGTTGTAAACGACGTAGCAGAAACCGGGCTCGCCGTGAAGATATGTTGACGAATTCGTGCCCTGGTAATAGATCAGGAAACGAAGCGTATTCTCGCCTTCGCGCAGGAGGTCGGAAATATCGATCTCGTCGTAAACTTTCGCGTCGGGATAATCGGCAAACTGACCGCTGGCCGCGTAAACGCTGTTGACCCAGAGCACGTACTGCGAATCGGCGCTGATGCGGATAAGCATCTTATCGCCCGGGAAGAAAGAATTGACGTCACTGCCGTCTTTCGCACCCGCGGCCGCTCTCTGTCCGTCGCTTCCGCAGTCGAATACCACTTTGAAACTGTCGGTGAAATCACCGTATGTATTAGGCGTGTTTTCGTCGCTGTTTACGAGCCAGATCCATTTCATAACCGATTCGCTCCTTTGCGTTTTTCGAGGAACCTTGCCACCCCTTCGAGTGCCTTCTTAATATGATCAGCTGAATATGCATACGACGCGCGCACGAAACCTTCTCCCGATTCTCCGAATGCGTTTCCGGGCACGAGCGCGATCTTCTCTTCACTCAGGAGCTGTTCGCAGAAATCTTCCGATCCGAGGCCGGATGATGTGATATTCGGGAAGCAGTAGAGCGCTCCTTCGGGTTCGGTACATTTGAGTCCGAGGTCGTTGAAGCCTTTCACGATCAGTCTGCGGCGGTAATTATATTCTCTGCGCATTTCTTCTATGTCTTCGTCTCCTGCCGAAAGTGCTTCGATGGCTGCGTACTGGCTCGCGGTAGGCGCACACATTATGGCGTACTGGTGGAGTTTGGTGAGCGCCGCGCAGACATGCTCCGGGGCGAGTGCGTATCCGAGCCTCCAGCCGGTCATTGCGTATGCTTTCGAAAAGCCGCTCACGATCACGGTGCGCTCTTTCATTCCGGGGAGAGAAGCAATCGATCTGTGCCTCTGGCCTGTATATGTGAGTTCTGCGTATATTTCGTCCGACAGGACAATAATTTTCGTGTCTCTTATGACTTCCGCGATCGCTTCGAGTTCGGCGCCCGTTAACGTCGATCCGGTCGGATTATTCGGGAACGGGAGGACAAGCAGTTTCGTCTTTTCTGTGATCGCTGCTTTAAGTGCCGCGGGGGTCAATTTAAATCCGTCTTCCTCTTTCAGCTGTATGTATACGGGTTTCGCGCCGCACAGTTTTGCGAGCGGTCCGTAGCATACGAAGCTGGGCTGTGGGACAATTACTTCGTCTCCCGGCTTTATGAACGCGCGCATGGCGAGGTCGATCGCTTCGGATCCGCCTACGGTTATAAGCACGTTTTTCTCCGTATATTCGAGCCCGAATCTGCGCTTCATATAAACGGTCACTTCGCGCCTGAGCTCTGCCAGACCGGAATTCGCCGTGTACTGCGTCTTGCCTTTTTCAAGCGATCTGATTCCCGCGTTCCTTATGTGCCACGGCGTGATGAAGTCAGGCTCGCCTATGCCGAGCGAGATGACGCCGTCTATTTTAGAGGCAATATCGAACAGCCTGCGGATACCTGACGGAGGCAGGGAAGTCAGCGTGTCATTTAGCTGCGTTTCTGGTCTGAATTCTTTCAAAACAGCATCACCTGTCTGTCGTCGGTCTGTTTGCTTTCAAACATGATACCGTCTTCTTTGTATTTTTTGAGCACGAAGTGCGTGGCGGTGCTTACAACGGCTTCCATCGGGGCAAGCTTTTCGGCTACGAACAGGGCAACTTCGTTCAGGTTTTTTCCTTCGATCTGGAGCGCGAGGTCGTACGTGCCTGACATCAGATATACGCTTTTTACCTGGTCGTACTGGTAGAAGCGTTCTGCGATCTGGTCGAAGCCTCGTCCGAACTGAGGCGTCACTTTAAGCTCGATGAGTGCGGTGACAAGCTCTTTGGATGTCTTTCGCCAGTTGATCATCACTTTTTTTCCTACGATGATCCCTTCGGCTTTGAAGCGGTCGATCTGCGATCTGACCTCTTCCTCAGTCGTGTTCAGCATGACGGCAATATCTTTCGCCGTCAGTTCGCTGTCTTTATCCAAAAGTTCGAGAATTTCATTGTCCATAGCCGATCTCTCCGTATCTGAATTTGACCGCGGCATGATGATTTTTAAATACCCTCGCCGTCGCTTTTAATTTTAACACATCGGGAAGCGTTTGTCACTATCGGCTTTAGTTTTAAATCTTTGCTGAAATATGATATAATTATAAACGACTTACGGCCGTACGCGGCTTTTTCGGGAGGACAAGCAAATGAATAAACGTGTTATCAATATCGTTAATTTTGTCAGGGGCGTCGAGCCGAGGGAACCGGAGAAGGATCTGTTTCTGCCCGTCGTTGAGGAGCTTCGTGTGAACAGGCGTTTCGGCCTTAAAAGTACGGTGCTGCTTCAATATGACGCGATATTGAGAGATGACGTCGCGGGTTTTTTCAGTGAGGCCGCTCCGGATGTTGAGCTCGGGCTGTGGTTCGAGATGAACAGGCCGCTTACGGAGGCGGTCGGTATCGAATGGCGCGGCAGACCGGGGTACGACTGGGACTGGTTCGTGAATCCGGGGTTCCTTCCGGCGTACACGCTTGAGCAGAGGCGGGCGCTGATCGATGAGGCGTTCAGGCTGTTTAGAGAGAAGTTCGGATTTTGCCCGAAAGTGGCCGGTTCGTGGCTGCTTGATGCGTATTCGATGCAGTATATGAGCGAAAAGTACGGGCTTGATGCTATGTGCATATGCAGGGAACAATACGCCGTTGACGCGTACACGCTATGGGGCGGGTACTATACAGGCGGGTATTATCCGTCGCGGAATAACGCGCTCTGCCCGGCTGCCGACCGGGATAATGCTGTTTCGACTCCCGTGTTCAGGATGCTTGGCATTGACCCGATCTACGGGTACGACGAGGCCAAATATCCTACAGGTGTGTGGGGGTGCAATACCATGGAGCCTGTCTGGACGTCCGGTTCGGACAGACGGATAATGGAGTGGTACATGGACGTGTATTATAAATCGCCTTGCCTCTCATATTCGCACGCCACGACAGGGCAGGAAAACAGTTTCGGCTGGCCTTCTATTAAGGCGGGGTACGAGCTGCAGGCAGAACTGATATCGGAAATGGCTGGAAAAGGCGAGATAGACGTCGAAACGCTCGGTGAAACGGGCAGAGCGTTTAAAGAAGCGTATGACACGACTCCGTGCAACGCACTATGCGCTTTAAGCGACAGAACGGACAACGGCCTCAGGGCCGTCTGGTTCGACTCTCCTTTTTACCGCGCGGGACTGGTGCTCGAACCGGGAGGCAGACTGTATATACGCGACCTGAACATATTTGACCCGGAATATAAAGAGCGGTACCTTGACGAACCCTGCACGGCATGGGACGCAAGATACGACAATCTCCCCGTCGTTGATAACCGTCTGTGGTCTTCGGGCGGGATCGATTCGATGATATTGATCGCGGACAATGTAAATCCGGAAAGCTTTACAGTTTCCGAGAAAGATGACGAAACGCTCGTGCTCGGATTCGATGTCAATATCGCCGGATTTACGCAAAAATGTTCGGTTAGCTTTGAAAAGAGAGCTATCCGCTTTAACGGTCTTGATTCGATCGAATACCACCCGGGCATACCTGAAAAAGGGCAGCACGCAGAATACGACCGTGATGCAAACAAATTCGTACTGGATCATTTCGGATTCAGATATGAAGTCGCGATAAACGGCGCGAAAGCAGAAATGAAAACGGAATCCTCCGGAGACGGACAGAGAATAATAGCGCCGTTCTACAGATTATCGTCAGGCTCGGAAGAATTTTCCGTTTCGGGCTCGCTCTCTAAAACAGCTTCGGCCTCTTCATACTCCGTCTTCTTATGACGGCCGGGGATATGGATCCTTGACCAGAAATAGATGATAGCCTGGCCGGGAATGCCCAGTATTAATATGTACCAGACCGGAACAGAATACATCTGAAGCAGTATGCATATCGCGAGCAGGGAAGACCACATCAGCAATGAAATGATGAGGAAATTCCTTTTGCGCTTGAACCAGAGAGAATTAAGCACGAGCCATATAATAAAGGTGGCGGGAAGCGCGAAAACGAAGCAGAGAAGGTTCTTCGCGGAAGGAACCGTCGCATGCAGAATGACGAACACGAGCGTAGCGATGAGCCATATAAGCACGACGCATATAGCTATGATGAATTTCCTGTTCGTGATACGTCTTCTCAGGCGGCTGATGCCCCCGTCCGTTTTCGAAAAGAAACTTCTGTGCTCTTTGGTGAAAAGATAATCAACGGATACGCCGAACATATCAGCTATATGCTTAAGAACGACTGCATCCGGAATGGATTCGCCACGTTCCCACTTTGAAATAGCCTTATCCGTATAATTCAGCTTTTCGGCCAGCTCTGCCTGTGTCATTCCTTTTGAACGGCGCAGCTGGGAAATATTATTCGCAATGATCTGTTTATAGTCTTCCATGTTTATATCGTCCCGGACGGTCAATCAAATTATCTCTTCAGCCCCTGTTTGAAGGCAATGGCAAGTATAGCATCAAAACGCAGATATTTCAAGCGCAAAAATTCTTAAAAACAAATATTTTTAAAAAATCTACTGCCGGTTTACATGCGGTAGAATAATTCTCTACCGGTAGAATTTACTGTAGAAAGCAGAACCGGAACAGTTTATTGCCATTTTTTAATTAAATAATTATATTAAAACCGGACGGGAGAGTTCCCGGACTGAGACCAGGGAGGAAATTATGGATCCGTACGTTCTTTTTACCGACCTTTCTTGTGATATCGAAACAAAGCTCCTTGACGAATGGGGCATTAAATACGTTTCACTCAAGCACCATTTTACGGATGATCAGGAGAATGAATACGATAACATATCGTACCCTGTCGTTCGGTTTTATGAAGAAGTCAGGGGAGGAAGAGTCTCGAAAACATCCGCCGTTGACGTCGATACATTCGTTAACAGGTTCAAAGAAATACTTGATTCGGGAAAAGATATCCTTTATCTCGCGTTCTCGTCAGGACTCAGCAGTACATACGCTAATGCTGTGATTGCCGCGCGCGGGATCGAAGGAGATTATCCGGACAGAAGAATACTGATCTCCGACACGCGTTCCGCCTCTGCCGGAATGGGACTTCTTCTTTATCTTACGCTTGAAAAAGTGCGCGGCGGTGCATCTATAGATGAGGCGTACGCTTTTGCGGAAGAACAGAAATTCCACATTTGCCACTGGTTCACCGTCGGAGACCTCAAGTACCTCAGGCGCGGCGGAAGGGTAAGCGCTGCGGCTGCGTTCTTCGGAGGAGTGCTCGGTATCAAACCGGTGCTTCATATGGACGATCCGGGCCACCTTATCCCAGTCACGAAAGTAAAAGGCAGAAAAAACTCTTTAATTAAAATGGCAGATAAATACGGGGAACTCAGCATAGATCCGAAAAGCGGAAAAGTGTTCATTTCCCACGGAGATTGCATTGACGACGCGAACGAACTGGCGGCAATGCTGAAAGAGCGGTACGGCGCGGATGTTGACCTTATCACATACGTCGGACCAGTCATCGGCGCTCATTCCGGCCCGGGTACTCTCGCACTTTTCTTCCTCGGAAGAGAAAGATAACAATTCACAAATTACCTTTTCCGGAGGTCGTTTATAATGAATTACAAAAGCGAAAAACTGCTGAACGGCGAAATTTACGGCTGGATGCTCAAGTGCGCCGCTTGCGAACTGAAATTTCATATTAAGGATGTTAATGATTTAAATGTTTTTCCCGTTCCGGACGGCGATACGGGGGACAATATGTGGCGTACGATCAACGGCGGTGTCAATGCGCTTGCGACGTGCAAGACGGAGGACCTTCCGGACGCGGTCGTTACGTCCAGCAAAGGCATGATTTTCAAAGCGAGGGGCAATTCCGGCGTTATCCTTTCTCAGTTCTTTAAAGGAATCACGCTCGTATTGTCCGGATCCGACAGCGCCGATGCGGCGAAGCTGATCGAAGCACTCAGGAGCGGCGTTAAACACTCGTACGCGGCAGTGTTAAACCCTATGGAAGGCACGATATTGACCGTCGCCAGAGAATCAGCGGAATATGCCGCAAAAAACGTAAAAAAAGACGCACCTTTATCCGAACTTTTCGCGAAACTTCTCACCGGAATGAAGAATTCGCTCAAACGAACACCCGAACTGCTGCCCGTGCTTAAACAGGCCGGAGTGATAGACAGCGGAGGCGCCGGACTGTACTATATTGCCGCCGGCTTTTCCAGAGCGCTGAATGAAGACGTAGAAAAAACAAAGGCGCACTACGGCATTCAAGCGAATCTGGTTGACGGCGAGCCCGACCAGCACTCTCACGCAGACAACGTAAACGTCGATCTCTTTACGGCCGATGACGTTATGAAATACGGCTACTGCACCGAACTGCTCATCCGCCTCCAGAACTCCAGGACGGATATCGAATCGTTCGACGATGACGCCGTACGAAGATTCCTCTCCGAAGCAGGAGACTCCGTTGTCTACTTCAGAAGCGAATCGCTCGTAAAACTGCATGTTCACACGTTCGATCCGGAACGAGTAATGAGTTATATGCATAATTTCGGAGAATTCCTCAAGATCAAGATCGAAAATATGACGCTCGAGCACACTGACAACGATTCTCCCGTGGCGCTTATCGATCTGGCTTCCGATAGGATTGAGCAGTCCGAAGGAAGGCGTCGCGGGTCAGGTTCGGAACTTATGGATGAGTTCGGGCTCGGTCAGGAGGAGTATCCCGAAAAGAAATTCTTCGGAACGGTAGCCGTTTGCGCCGGCAGCGGATTTGCCGAAACGTTCAAAGCGATGGGGTGCGACGCGCTCGTTTCAGGAGGCCAGTCGATGAACCCATCCACGCAGGATTTTATTGACGCATTCAAAAACGTAAACGCCGAACATATTATCGTTTTCCCGAACAATAAAAACATCGTGCTTTCTGCGCGCCAGGCCGCCGATCTGTACACGGACGCAGCCGTGCACGTGGTGGAGACGTCAGACCTCGGTCAGGGCTACGTAGGCTTGTCCGCTATCTATCCTGACGAAACAGATATCGACTCTATAATCGCCTCGATCGAAGAAGCTGTATCGTCGTCAAGTTCCGGCGCCGTTTCGAATGCTGTGAAGAGCGGAAATTTCGACGGTGTGGCCGTTTCGGAAGGGGATTTCATCGGATTCATCGGTAAAAAAATAATCTCGTCCGAGCAGGACGTCGTAAGCGCGGCAATGCTTTTAACTGACCGTCTCATCGCTTCGTCCGAAAGCGGCAGCATTATCACGTGCTTCACCGGCCGCGACACCGACAGCTTCGAAAACAGCATACTCGAGAAGGCAATAGCTGAAAAATATCCCGATACTGAAGTTTTCTTCACATCGGGAGGCCAGGAAGTCTATTCGTACATATTAGTTGCCGACTGATCAAAATCAAGCAAGAAACATAATATCAGCGTTTCTAAGATAATTGTCCGAAACAAGACCGTTAAGCTCAAAAGCGATGGCCTGAAGCGTCCCGATCATATCACCGGGCTCATCAGGCACGCGCTTCGATATGCCGTATTTATCGCCGCACAGCTCGATCAGCTTCGACGAAACATCGAAAAGGAGGCATGTAAGCGCTTCTTCGGCAGGATCGCCGCTGTCAAAACTAACGTTTGCCAGACTGTTAAGAGTTTCGGTCAATTCACTTCCGGCGGGCAGGTCGCGTATTCCACGAAGCAGCCACTTCATATAAGGGCTGAAGCGGTCGTTGACAATATACACGCATTTCGCCGCATCACGCACGAACTCCGCCAAAAACAGTCTTGCAGCGCCGTTTTCGCCGCGCTTTAACATTCTGGGGACGTTGTACCATCCGCTTTGCGAAAGGCCGAAAAACAGCCCTGCAAGCCTCTTTTTTTTGATATCGTCAGGCATATCGGAAAGAACGGCGCGTATCGACGAAAAAAGGCCGTAATTATCTTCAAAAACATACCCGTTAAGCGCTTCGCAGAGGGCAGATTCAGATATCTCAGCCCAGCCGATCAGATCGGAGGGGACAATGCCTCCCGGAACGTATCGGGAGTAAAATTCATTGATACCGATCACGCCTCTGCGCCTCATACCGCCGTAGGAAGCGATCTTATTTCTCGAAAAACCAATAAACTCTGCGGGCAATCCGGCGTATGCGCGCTCCAGAGCAAATACCTGCCTGGAATCCAGCTTGTCCTCAGGATAAAAAACGCAAAAACCGGGCTCAAAATCATGATCCCGGGATAACTCGTCGTCGAACCCGTAGCACTCAGACCCGGGACCCGCCAGACCGAAACACAAAAAAGGGAACAGCTCCGGAAATTTTTGCGAAAAAACCGGGCGGCCGCAGGTTTCGAAATATTCTCTTGAAAGCTCAGATCCGTTCATATTTTTTGTTGATCTCTCCGGCCTCTTCTGAAAGCTCTTTTTCGTATATGAAATAACCGTAAAATCCGAAAACCGGAGCGCACTTTTCGCACACGAAAGCGTAATATGCATCTCTCGGTATAGAGGGGTCGATTATCAGTTCGTATGCTTTTTCGATGCAGCTGTCAATGGCTTCGGAGTTTTCCGCCTCTTCCAGGTCGCAAATATTCAGCCAGGTTATTGCCCGGTCAAGTGCCGTTTCGCTGCCGAAAGGTTCCTGTACCGATATTGCCGCATCAAAAGCGCTCCTGGCCTCATCGACCCTGCCCAGCTCCGCCAGAGCAAGCCCCATGTTGTTGTACAGGCCCCCGTAGCGCACGTCATCCGGCTCCAACTTACGATCGTAAATCGACCTGCACCTCTCATAAAGGGGGAGTGCCCGCTCCGGTTCGCCGAATGCTTTATAAACGGTAGCCGCGTTTAAACAGGTGGTGGCGAAGAACACGGTATTGCAAAAATCATTGTCCGAACCGTATCCTTCTATCGCCGCCTGGGCATAGCGCCTTGCAGACTCTTCGCTGCCGCCGCGCCTGTAAAACCCCATAAGCTCATTCAGCACAGTAAGGCGTGCGGCCTTGTCGCCACACGCCTCAGCCTCGCCGAGCCAGTATTTCAGATGGGCCTCGGCAGCAGAATAATCTTTAGCAGCGAGCAGCCTGTCGAGCCTGCCCAGCACCCTGTCTATCTCAATCTTCATACCTGAGTTTGTCGCGCTTCTTCTTGCGGATCACAAAGAATATAACAGCACCCAGAGCTGCGACCGCCAGCACGACCAGCAGGATCCACCAGAGGTTCGAGGAGGAACTGTCATTGTCGTCAGTAAGACGGAACGTCTCCCATACTCTGTTGTACGTCTCCATCACCGAAGGATCGAGAGCGATAAATTCTTTTGTGTTCGTAAGGTCTTCGTCGGAGGGGTTATACACTATGTCGTCTTTATAGCCTTCTCCAAGCTCTTCCATAGCCTCGGTCTGGGGCGTGGAATAACCGATATATTCAGCGTTCTTTACAGCAATGTCTGTCCTGCACATGAAATTTATGAACAGGTGAGCACCTTCCACATTTTTGGAAGACGTGGGTATTACCATACTGTCGATCCATCTGTTTGACCCTTCGTTAGGTATCACGTATCCCAGGTCGTGCTCGCTCTCGCTCATTATCGCGTAGGCATCGCCGGAATAATGGACGCACATAGCGTAATTGCCACGGATCATAGGATCCTTTATGTCGTCCATACCGTAGAGGGCCACAAGCTTCTTCTGATCTTCCAGAAGCTTTCCGGCTGCTTCGATCTTTTCGGGATCCGTGCAGTTGATTTCCTCAAGTCCGTACAGCTTAATGAGGGCGATCGCCATCGTATCGCGAATGGAATCAAGCATAAGGATATCGCCCTTGTACTTTTCATTCCACAGATCGTCCCAGCTGTCTATAACATCATCGCCGGTCTTCTCTTTGTTGTAAATGATACCGAGGGTGCCCCACATATAGGGAACGGTATATTTAGCATCCGGATCGAAGGTCGTTACTTTAAGATTATCCCTGATCTTGTCATAATTGGTGATCTTGCTGTAGTCGATCTCGATGAGCCTGTTTTCGCTGATCAGTTTTGAGATCATGTAGTCGGACGGGATCAGTACGTCGTAGGGAGTGTTCGTGCTGACCAGCTTCTGATACATCGTTTCGTTTGTGTCGAACGTATCATATACGACTTTGTACTGCGGATACTCTTTTTCAAACTCTTTGATCGTACCCGGGTCAATATAGTCGCCCCAGTTAAAAACGTAGATTTTTTCCTTCGCGGTACATCCGGAAAGTCCGGCTGTGAGTCCCGCGGCAAGGACAAGCGTCAATACAAGGCATACTATCCTGGTGAAATTGACGATGCGGCCTGTACGGCCTGAAGATTTTTTGAAAAAGCTCATTTTAATTGACCTCCTCACGCAACCTGAGTTTTCTTCTTTTTCATTGCCGGCTTGAAATTCACGAACAGCAGAATGATAAACACGGCGATGAAGAGCAGCGTTGACAACGCATTTACCGCAAGGGGAATGGTTTTCTTCGTCATCGAGTTTATGCATACCGACAGCGTCATGAAATCGGAGCCGGAAGTAAAGTAGCTTATAATGAAATCGTCCAGCGAAAGTGTAAACGCCAGCAGTGCACCGGAAATAACGCCGGGCAGGATCTCCGGGAAGATAACTTTCCTGAAGGCCAGAGCGGGGGAGGCGCCAAGGTCAAGGGCGGCCTCGTACGTGCTCTTGTTCAGCTGCCTGATCTTCGGAAGTACGGACATTGTCACGTAAGGCACGTTAAACATTACGTGGGCAATTAGCAGCGTTACGAATCCCAGCGGTATCGAAATAAACACGAAGAACAGCAGAAGCGATATTCCGGTAACGATATCCGCATTTAGCATCGGTATATTAAGGGTTTTCAGCACGGCGTTCTTTTTGAACGGTGACAATTTAGAAATCACGAAGGCTGCATACGTTCCGATCAGCGTCGAAATTACGGATGCGATGAGGGCAACGATCAGCGTGTTCCTAAGCGCGTTCAGCAGGTCCGTCTGTTCGCCCAGTTCTCTATAGTGCACCAGCGAAAAGCCGGAGAAAACTGCACGGGTATTTCCGGAGTTGAACGAGAAAAGGATAAGCACGACGATAGGCGCATACAGGAAGATCATCGTAAGTATGACGTAGATCGCTTTTTCAATTTTGCATTTCTCCCTGAAGGCCGATATTATCAGATAGATCAGCGAGAAAAAGAAGGCACATGCTAAAGTTACGAGTATAACCATTTTCATAACGTCATCCCTCCCGCCGATTCGTCATCTTTATCGATGAGATTGAATATTGACATGCTTATGAACACGATGATCATAAGTATGAAGGAAAGCGCGCCTCCGTCCGGGTCAACGCCGTCTGCAGAGGCATTTGAGACGAATTTATATTCTATCAGCTTGCCTATGGTCCATACGTTGTTGGCCATGAGCTGGGGAATTACGAAGGTGGTCACGCAGGGCACGAAAACCATCGTGATGCCGGATACTATTCCGGGTACCGTAAGCGGAAGAACGACTCCCTTGAAAACATGATATGAATTTCCGCCAAGATCCTGGGCGGCTTCTATGAGGCTTTTGTCGATCTTCATCATAGACGTGTATATCGGCAGCACCAGGAAAGGAAGGAAGTTGTATACCATACCTATAATAATTGCCGCCTTAGTGCCCTTCAGCATTGTCCCGCCGAACAGCGCGGAAAGCTTGGTGACGATCCCTTCTTCGTCGATAAGCGAAAGCATTGCGTACGTTCTGATGATGAAGTTCATCCACATGGGAAGGAGCAGGAGCATAGACAGAAAGCCGCGCATTTTATCGCTGAGCCTGGAAAGAATGTACGCCAGAGGATAACCGATCAAAAGGCAGATCACAGTCGAAACAAGCGCATACAGCAGCGAGTCTTTGAGAGCTCTGAGGTAGTCCTGATTAGTGATGACATTCTTCAGATGCTCGAGGGTGAAATGCACACCGTCGGGCCTGAACTCGAATACCGCGTACACCAGTATCATCAGGAGGGGTACGATGGTAAACATCAGTATCCAGATGTAAAGCGGTATATTTTTAAGAACTTTAGTTACCTTGGTCATCGATTTCCACTACCTCCTCCCGTTTGCGGATACGGATGGATTCTTCAGGAATGTGAAGGTAAACCGTCTGTCCCACTTTTACTTTATCGTAGGTATGCACCAGGATCGAAAGGTCTTCGCATTTCACGGTGATCTCGTAATCGTCGCCTTTGTAGCGGAAAGTCTCCACTTCGCCCTTTAAGATGTTGTCGCCGTCCTCCGGCTCCTCCGCAGGCTTTTCGGCGAGAATGTCGATGTCCTGGGGAAGGATGTAAACGTTGACCGTCTCCTCATCCTCGAACTCGCTGGCATTGGCGTTGCCGGGTTTGTAGCGGACGTTCACAGGACCGATGTCCACCATATTGTCCTCCAGCACCCATCCGGTGAGGATGTTGTAGGGGATCTTCATTATCTGGATGTCGAAGGGCTTGATGTTCATGCCGATCTCGGTGCCCGGTTCGGTCATTTCGGTGGAGTGGATCTTCCAGCGGAAACCGTCGGTGGAAGTCACGATCATCTCGTAATGTACGCCCTTGAACAGCGTGGACTCTACTGTGCCCTTAAGCATTCCGTCTTCCGGAGCGACTACCCGGATATCCTCGGGCCTTATAACAACGTCAACATCTTCGTCCTTCTCGAAGCCCTTGTCCGCACATTTGAACTGGCGGCCTGCGAACTCGCACAGGTAGTCCTTCAGCATCACGCCGGACAATATATTGCTGTCGCCTATGAAGCGGGCAACGAATGCATTGACCGGCTCGTTATATATGTCGGTGGGCTTTCCGATCTGCTGGATGACGCCCTGGTTCATGACGACGATGGTGTCTGACATTGTCAGCGCTTCTTCCTGGTCGTGCGTGACGTAAATGAACGTGATGCCCGTCTTGCGCTGAAGTGCCTTGAGTTCGACCTGCATCTCTTTTCTGAGTTTGAGGTCAAGCGCTCCGAGGGGCTCGTCGAGGAGCAGCACTTCGGGCTCGTTTACGATCGCGCGGGCAATGGCGATCCTCTGCTGCTGGCCTCCCGAGAGCGAGTCCGGTTTGCGGCGTTCGAAGCCGGACAATTCGACAAGTTCGAGCGCTGCTTTTACCTTCTTTTTGATCTCCTGCTCAGAGAACTTTTTGATTTTGAGGCCGAAGGCAATATTTTCGTATATGTTCATGTTGGGGAAGAGGGAATACTTCTGGAAAACCGTATTCACTTTTCTCTTATAAGGCGGAAGGTCTGTGATGTCCTCGCCGTTGAAGAACACTTTTCCGGAGTCCGGCTTTTCGAAACCGCTGATTATGCGCAGCGTCGTCGTTTTTCCGCAGCCTGACGGACCCAGGAGAGTGAGAAACTCGTTCTGCCTGATGTACAGCGAAAGGTCTTTGATGACTTCATTATCGCCGTAGCTCTTTGTTATGTTGTACAGGTCAATGATGTGATGGGACATATATTTTCCTCCTGTCGCCTTATATGTAAAAGCGCTTTTTTAAAAACTTGGCGGTGCCGAGATCCACAGCACCCTGGCCGGTTTTCCCGACCTGTTTTCAAGGTAGTGTTCTTTATCCGGGGAGTAGTAGAAGCATTCGTCCTTTTTAGCTTTCACGCATTTGTCTCCGATGTGGACAAGCACCGTTCCCGACAGCACGTATCCGAATTCTTCTCCGCTGTGCGGGTCGTCTTCGGGCGATCTTCCTCCGGGGGCAAGCTCGAGTATTATCGGTTCCATGTTGTTTTTCTGGCTGTTCGGCACGATCCACGTTATGCGGTGTCCTTCTTCCTGCGCGTCTTTTTCGAAATAATCGTCTTTTGTGAAAACGATCTTTTCCTCAGGTTTTACACTGAAAAACGACTGCACGTCCGTGCCTAAACATTCGAGAATATCGACAAGCGTGGCAATAGAAGGTGACGTCTGGTCGCGTTCGAGCTGTGAGATAAAACCTTTTGAAAGCTCGCATCTGTCTGCAAGTTCTTCCTGCGTGAGCCCGTTGGTTATGCGAAGTTCCTTTATCCTTTTACCCAAAGCAAGAGCGTTCATGTTCGTCCCACCTTCTAAGTAAACTAAAAGTTTAGAATTGCTAAACTCCGGAGCGTATTGTATCACAACCTGCGAGGATGTCAAGATATATTTTTTAATAATTGCAAATGGCAAATTGCAAATGGGAAGTGGCAAGTGGCAAATGGCAAATGGTTGAATTGCCTGCGTGTTCCTTGCTATAATTGGCGCGGATGACAGAACAGGAGGTTCGTCGAGATTCAGAACCCGAAAAGGCTATATATGGCCGGATAAAAAGCAGGAGGACCGGAATGATCGAATATGTTGACGGCGGGCGGAAAATAAGCCCGGTATTGTCGGATGGCGGAATTGAAATATACAGGCTCGAGGGGGCCGGTACATATAAGTGGACCGAGGAACTGAAGGGCGTGTTTTACACGTGGGCGCCTCTCGGGGGGCGCGATCACAGCATCAGGCAGTGGTTCTTCCCGAATTCGTGCGAAGCGATGTACCAGTTCGGCGCGCCGCTCATGGCGACGGTTGACGCAGACGAAAACAACCGTGTCACGGCGGCATTGTCGGACTCGGTATCGAGATCGAAAATAAGCGTGTGCGTTGACGACCTCAACCAGAAAGACGAGATAATTTTCACCGTTAATATAGAGAACAGCTCGAGGCTCCGGCGAGGCGGGGAAGTGCTGCTGAGGATCGACAGGCGGGAAATACTTTATTGCCGCGCGATCAGCGACGCGGGCGAATGGATGCGGTCGTTTCTCCCGGGCGGGCAGGTGCGCGTGCCGGACAACGCCGAGCTTCCTCTTTATTCGTCGTGGTACAATTTCCACCAGGAGCCCGACGGAGCGCTGCTCGAAAAAGAGCTTGAACTCGCCGCAAAAATGGGGTTCAAAACATTCATCCTTGACGACGGCTGGCAATTCGAGGGCGAGAATACGGGCGATTATTATAAGTGCGGCGACTGGAGCGTTGCCAGGGACAAATTCCCTGATTTCAGGCGCTTTTGCGACCGCGTCCACGGCTTCGGCATCAGGATGCTGATGTGGTTCCCGGTGCCTTTCGCGGGTTACGCGACGGAGGATTACAGGCGGCTGAAGGACAAGATGGCTTATAACAATGATGCTTTCCGTGCGGGCGTGCTTGACATCCGCTACCCCGAGATCAGGGCGTACATTTCGGGCATATACGAGCGCTTCGTGAGGGAGTACGGGATCGACGGGCTGAAGCTCGATTTTATTGACGCGTTCCGGGCCGATCCGTCAATCATCGCGCCGTTTGCTGAAGGGATGGATACCGAAAGCCTTGATGACGCCGCGGTCATACTGATGGACGAAATTTACGCAAAATTGACGGCGATCGACCCCGATTTTCTGTTCGAGTTCCGTCAATGCTATATCGGCGCCGCTATCGTTAACCGCTGCAATATGCTGAGGGTCGCCGACTGTGCCGCGGATTCCTCCACGAACCGCGTCGGTATTGCCGCTCTTCGCATGGTCAACGGCGGTACGGCTATCCATTCTGATATGCTTTTGTGGGGCAGGCGCGAGTCTCCTCTTAACTGTGCCCGCCAGCTTATGAACATTATGTTTTCCGTGCCTCAGATCTCCGTGCGCCTGACCGGGATCGGCAGCGATCAGCTCGCGGTCCTTTCTCATTTCGTGCGTTACTGGACCGAGAACCGCGCTGTCCTTCTTCATGGTGTTTTTTCTGCGCTTCATCCTGATTTCGGCTATTCCGTGATGCGTTCCGAGACCGCCGACAAACGCATTTCGGTCCTCAGTGCCGAGCCTTTGTTCGCCCCCTGCGGCAAGCCCGAGGATGTTTTTAATAACACTTCTTTCGATTACGTCGTTTCGGCCGGCGGAGCCTGCTTCGGGTACGAGGTTTTTGATATGGTGGGCAATCTCCTTTCGTCCGGTGTTTCGGGGCCGGCTGCCGAGAAGCTCGCGGTGCCCAGGGGCGGGATGCTGAGGGTCAAGGGGAGTTAGTTGCGTATGGCAAAGAGATTCGGCGCCATTTTGAGGTTTCAGGACGCCGCCACCTCATCCTTGATCACGGGGCTCTGCTTCTTTTAGGCCTTTTTTGCTTGTGTGACCCAGCAAACCAGAGAAATCCGGATTTTGCTGGGTACGTTGGCGCTGTCTCCATTAAATCGACTGGCAATTCTTTGACCGAAAAACCCAGCAATTTTAAATTATCAAAAGATTGCTGGGTATGAAGGCGCCGTCTTTTGGCAGAAAAGTGGTCAAAGCTCTGCTCCTTCGGAACGTTTTGACGAATTTTGAACCCAGCAAATTTAAAAAACTTAAAGACTGCTGGGTAAAAGCCGAAGACTTTTCTGAAAAAATGAGCGAGCCAGGGCAAGGTTGAACCCAGCAAATCTTAAAAAGCGTTATTTTGCTGGGTAAATTAAACGCACCTGGCCCGAAAAATGGGCGATTCAGGTGCGAACTTTTGAAGAATGAGGTGGCGGCGCCCTGCTGACTCAAATGGCGCCGGATCTTTTTTCCATCGTGGTAAAAAAGGAGGTATAGCCATTTGCAATTTTACATTTGCCATTTCCAAAAACCGATTGACACCCGTCCGCGGCGTATTGTACAATTTCACCAGCAGGATGCTGAATATCCGCAAAAAAAGAGAGGTGCGAAGACTAAAATGAAAAAAATTGCAGCCGCCATAGTGGCGCTAATGATGCTCATTTCAATGTTCAGCGTATTGACGATCTCGGCAGAAGACGGGCCGCCCGAAGTCGACGAATCGACAGTCAGGGCCTATCCGTACTCGACCGAAAGCGGCATTGACCCGTCCGTCTGGCTCAACACATTTGACGAAGAAGGAGTCTGCAAAGGAACAGATTACGTAATATTTAACATCGCGGCACCGATCAAGGCCATCGGCCTCCCCGTGATCTACGCGGGCAAAGCTGAAAATGATCAGGACGCTTCTGTCAGGTACGAGCTCTTCAAATGGGACACCGACGCGGCCAAAACGCTCGCAGGTACGCCTGTGTTCACGCAGGAGGTATATTACGACGGAGACCACAAAGACCAGTCTCACCTGGTGCTTGATGCGGTACAGCCTGCCGGACAATACCTTTTCAAGATCAGCCAGATCACCGATCTCAATGATGCGCCCGGCGTCGGACACTACGCCGTGCTGCCCATCTCCGAGATGCTTTTCGGAGACACCAGGATCGAATACGACGCAAAAGGACCGTTCGCATTTTATGTTGACTGCGAAAAAACAGAAGGCGTGAGCGATTTCTTCCTTACCCTCGAAGGCAAAAGCGCAGAGATCGTTGTCAAGGCCGAGAAGACCGTCATTGCCAGGAACGGCGACTCGCCTCACGAGATCAATGAATACGGTATCGTCACCCCCGAAGTGCCTGCGGGCATGGTTATGTACACGCTGTCGCTTACCGCCGCACCCACGTGGTCAAACAGAAACGGCGACTCTGACGTTGAGTTTAATGTGTACAAATGGACGGGCGATTATGAAGAGAGCGTTGCCGGCCGTGTGATCGCATCCGGCGAGATACTTGACCACGCCGATAACTCCAACCTTACTTTAAAGTTCGGCATCGCGCTCCGCTACGGCTACAGGTACCTGATCGTCATCGAGAAGTCGAACGACGGCAAGATCGGTTACTGGGAAGGTGTTCCCGATGCACCCGAGGGCTGGGAGTTTTATGAATTCGGATCCGAACTCGAATTCACTCCTTCGCTCCGAGTCTCCTACGCCGAAGTCGGCGACCTCGGCCCCGAGCCTACCGAAGAGCCTACGAAGGAACCCACCGAAGTTCCCGCAACTCCCGAGGCCACCGAAGTACCCGCGACCGACGTTCCCGTTGTGACCGACAAACCCGCTGCTACCGATGCTCCCGTTGCTACCGATGCTCCCGTAGTTACCGAAAACAGCGGTTCTGAAGATAACAAGGACAATGACAAGGATAAGCCCAAGGGCAATAACGTTCTTCCTATCGTTATTGCGGTTGTCTGCGGTGTCATCGTTCTGGCCAGCGTGATAGTCATCATCGCCACCAAGAAAAAGAAGAAGTGACAATGGCGGCAATCCCGCTGCCTCGGCCATCTAATGTTTTAATTAAACACTTAAGCCGCCCGGCATCCGTTCGGGCGGTTTTTTTCATCCGGATGGAACGGGGGACAGTGGCGGGTTTCGGTGGAACGGGGGACAGTGGCGGGTTTCAGCCGTTTGACCGAAATGCGGATTTTCAGTTGTTATCGCATAAGACCCGAAATTCGTGTCATCATCCGGTTCGCTCATTTGCAACTTGCCATTTGCAATTTCACAATATAGATGTATAATTAGTTATCGAACAGTATTGCCTTCGGGGCGTGCTTTACAAGGGAGGGGACCGCATGGACAGAGAAATGGGCGAACGCATAAAAGACCTGAGAGAAATTGCCGAGATCAGCATCGAAGAAGCGGCAAAAGGAACGGGGATAAGCGCGGAACTGCTTAAGAAATACGAAAACGGAGAACTTGACGTACCGATGGGCGAACTCTCGGACATTGCCAAATTCTACAACGTAGAAATGACGGATCTGTTGTCAGGCGGCGGACCGATGCTCCACACGTTCAGCTTCGTAAAAAACGGACGCGGCATCAATATCGAACGCGGAAACCGGTACAAATATCAGCACCTCGCATATAACTTCGCCGGAAGGATCGCAGAACCGTTCCTTGTGACCGTTGACAGCGCGCCCGACGAAGAAATACACCTCAACCGCCACGAAGGGCAGGAATTCAACTACTGCGTCGAAGGAAAACTCATGATCGTCGTTGACGGGCAGGAATGCATAATGGAACCGGGCGACTCGCTATACTTCGACTCGATGGCACCGCACGGCATGAAATCGCTTGACGGAAAACCCGCGAAATTCCTGGCAATACTGCTTTGACCGGACGCCGGACAGCCGGTCGGCCGGGCAATCGGGCGTGAGGACGCAGGAGGACACAGGGGGACATAAAATGTTAGAATCAAAAAGATCCGACCGGACGAGCATCCGGATCAGAAGAGCAGCACTGGCCGCATTGACCGCGCTGCTCTTTTGCGCACTTTTTTTCAGCGCATGCAATAAAGAAAACGGCAGCGAAGGCCCGGACGACGGAGAAACCAGCGCATTGCCCACGGAAAGACCGACGGAGGTACCCATGAGAGACATATCAGGCGACACGCCGCTTGCCGACTCGCTCGTATACGCGAGCCGCATGGCCAACGAGGTCCAGACATTCTTCACCGACCCCGAACGCCAAAACTTCACGCTCTCGAACTCGGAGACCAAATTCGAAATAAACCTCGCGGGAAAGGGCGAGCGCGGCATCACATATTTCGGCGACTACTACGGAAACAAATACTTCGAAAACTCGATGGACATGTACGCGATCGACGCGACAGGCGCCGAATGGTCCGACAGATATTCGCCTTCAAACGGCCGCCAGAACACATTCAGACTCGGGTACTACTACACCGAAGCGCACATCTTTGACCTGCGCCTAGGCCGCTCTTCCGACAGCAATATAGCCGTCTCAGCCAGCCGAACGATAGAGATCCCGGACGGAAAATACAGCGAACACAACGCAGCCGGACAATACGAAGACGGTAAGCTCATATACACTGTCCTGAACTTCGACGACCCGTATCTGGGCTTCAAACTGAGCGAAAACGTGCCTCAGGACGAGGTCAACGCGATACGCGTAAAGATCATTGCCGCCGTCCAGACGAACGCACAGATATATTACTACGACACCGATTCGAAAGGCTTCAACGGAAACCAGTACGCGTCGTTCAACGTCACAGGCGGCGGAACAGAAAACACGTACGTTATCCCGCTCGACCAGTTAAACGGAGACCTCGCAGGCATACGCTTCGACCTGAACGGCGAAGAAGGCGATAAATTCACGATCACGTGCATCGAAGCCGTAAAGACAGGCGGCACGCTCGACATACGCACCGACCGAACGTACCACATCTATTCGGACAAGCTACACCAGGCGTTCAGATTCGTTGCCAACGTCGCGACAGATAACGTTAAAGAGTACGGCGTGATCTGGAAAGTGGCTGCGGACAATGTCGATAAGCTTCAGATCAGGGACGCGGGAGGTACACACGCGGACATAAACGGAATTGACAGCGCGACCGTCGAATACGTGGCGTTCCACATTAAGGACAACGGCACGGTGGGCATCATCATTCCGTCGAAAGACAGCGGCTCCGAACGCGTCACGGTCGAACTGAAAGACGGAACGTACATTGTCCGGCAGGCCGCGGATTCCAAAAAGGCGCTTAAAAAAGGTGGAGATTACACGATAGCGAACAGGCTCTACAACGATAAAACGGACGGATTCGATGCGATCGACCGTGAGGCGAGGCTCGAAAGAAATCCGCTTACCAATATGGAGATCGGTGAAACGAGCTCCAAAACGACGTTTGCGGGGTACAATCATGTTAAGGGCTGTTACGTGTTTACGAAGACCGGCACGGATTTCAACAACGCATATAAAGAAAAGCGCAGAAATAAATATTACTACTCCGACGTCACTGTTACGGGCGACAGCGAAGACCGCAAGATCTATCTTGACTTCCGCGCCTCCAGCGGCTCGCTCGAATGCGCCGCGCTGCTTGACGAGAACAAACTGATGGTACCGATGCCTATCGAAGTATGCAAGAATTTCGAAGGCGAATTTGAAGAACCGTTCTACGATCCGAAAGACAAGCAGTACGGAGACAGCATTTTCCCGCTTTCCGTAAAACCCGGCGAAACACTCAAATTCACGGAACTCCACCTGTACCAGAACTGGGGCGTATTTCCGCTCAAACAGATATCTTCGATACAGTTCTTCATCGGTTACTACCACATGTCAACGGGCGTCACCGAATCCAACTGTATCGCGCCTTATTACGTGTACGGCAAGGACGGCTGGACACTTCCTGATTTCCGCGGTTGCAGCGGCGAAATGTGGAGTACGCAGCCTCAGTTCACGTCCGTCGGTATCCACAAATGGCTGTCGTTCACAGGCCAGGATGGCACCACTTACCAGAGCGAATACACGGGCACGAACCTTAAGTCATACGGCCCCACATACGCCGATATCGACTACAGCTACATCTCGGACGAAGGCTCGTACAAATACACTCTGCGCCACGTTGAATTTCCGCAGAACGACGAAAACCGCACGTACTACACGATCTCCGTCGAATTTCTGAAAGACCTCACCGTAAACGATTTCAAAAACACATTCACGCTGCTCCAGTGTAACAGCCGCGACAATAATTTCCGCTATTTCGCGTACCTTGACGAGAGCGGAAACGAGCAGTCCGTCGTGCTTCCTCTCGAAGGAAAGAAGTCCGTGACGTACGGCCTTAACAAGGGCAGTTTCTACTACTGCATCTATGATGCGAAGGGCAAGAGCGGCACAGATATTATGAACTACGCGCTCATCCTGCGCTCGGCCGAGATCACGGTAGGGGGCAAGGCGCTCGATGCAAGATTCGCCGTCAGGTATTCGTTTAACGGAAAGCTGGATAACCTCGCTCTGACTCTCGACGAGGACAAGCTTTCGTTCAAGAAGGGCGATACGATGACGCTTAACGTCATCCTGCTTCCTTTCGGCGATAAGACAGAGAAGGGTGCATACCACGCCCGTTACGTCTACGAGGATTCGGTGCTTCATCCGGTGAGCGTTACGGCCGCTCTTGGCACCGTGATTCCGGATACGTACATCCCGAGAGTTGAGGCTGTGGGCAACGCCGCTGAGTTTACCGTTTCCGGTTCCCGCAACCGCAATACCGTTGTCGTGTCCGGTTTTGACATCTTGGCAAGACCGAAGATATACGTTAAAAACGGTTCTGAACTGACAGAGTATGTGTACAATGTGGAGGAGTATGACGGTTATCAGGTGTCGCTTTCGCCTGACGGAACGTACGAATATTCGTTCGTGTACGAGATCGCGGATCCCGCAGATTCCATCACGTTCAGGGTAGAGGTTTCGAGATAAAAGCGCTGAAATAGTGCGAAAAGAGGTATATAAAATGCTGAAAATCACTGAAATACTGCTTGACGGTACACCGCTCGAAAAGACGGCCAGGTACCGCCTGACTTCGCTGCGTCATCCCGTTTTCGGCTGGAGGGCCGAGAGCGATAAAGGCGACAATCACGCTGTATCGTTCCGCCTGACCGTATCGTCACTTGACGGCCTGATCTGGGATTCGGGCGAGCGAAAAGGCGATATCAGATGCAGGTATACAGGGCCGGAATTGCCCGCATTCACCGAACTTTACGTGCATGTCGAGATCACCGACGTGTACGGCGAAACGGCCGAACGCGACGAATGGTTCTACAGCTTCGCATCATTGACCGGGCCCGATTTTCCGTGGATAAAAGCTGAAAACACAACAAAGCGCAGACCTGTTAAATTCACTAAAAAACTTACGCTGGGCGAAGTCCCTGAGCACGCGATGGCGCTGTATTGCGGCATCGGTTACGCTACTTTTTACGTGAACGGCATCCGCATCAGCGGGGCGCGGCTGGACCCCGAATTCACCGATTTCAGCAAGCGCTGCGGGTACGTGTTCGAGGAAGGCTTCGAGTCGCTGCTGAGGGAGGGTGACAACGAAATTTCGTTCGTCGTTGCCGACGGCTACCGTAATTTCGACAGTCCGTTCCTGATCGGCGAGCTGGGCTTCCCGCGCCCTCGTTTTGACGGCGACAATATGCTCAGTGCTAAGCTTGTTTTGTCCGGTTCGCACGGTTCCGAAACTACCGTGCTGACAGGCGAGGGCTGGCAATGGTCTTATACGAATATCGTTTCTTCTAGCGTCTACGACGGCGAGACGTACGATGCCCGGATCGGTGCGGACGGTGCCGGGTCCGAGCTCTTCGATGCGGTGGTTTGCGACCGTCCGTGCGAGAAAGCGGAGGTAATGACGATACCGCCCGTAACGGCGCAGGAAGTGTATAAACCCGTGGATTTATTCACTGTCAGATCGGCAGGCGGGAACGGTCCTGAAAACGGCTCAGGCACGCTTTCGGACGTCGAATACGTCGTAGACTTCGGGCAGAATATTGCCGGCGTCGCGCGCCTGATCCTTCCCGCTGATCCGGAGCCCGGAAGAACGATAACACTGCGTTTTTCGGAAGTGCTTGACGACGATTTCAGACTGTACACGGCGCCTCTTCGCAAGGCTTTAGCGACTGACGTTTACGTGTGCGCTGGCGACGGAAACGACGGTGATTTCTGGCAGCCTGAGTATACTTATCACGGCTTCCGCTACTGCTCTGTTTCGGGTTACGGCGACGTGCTCACGGCCGATAAGATCATGGCGGTCGCGCTTTATACCGACCTCAATGCGAACGGCGATTTCCGCTGCGGCAGCCCCGCTTTAAACGCGCTTCATAAGGCGTGCGTGCAGACCGAAAAAGCAAATATTCATTCGATATTCACTGATTGCCCTCAGCGTGACGAACGCATGGGCTGGATGAACGACGCCACCGTACGCTTCGAAGAAACGCCTTACAACTTTGAAATCGACCGCATGTATCCGAAGGTCGTTGACGACATCTGCGACGCGCAGGACGAGGCGGGAAGGATAACGTGCACCGCGCCGTTTGTCATCGGTTCACGCCCGGCCGACCCGGTTTGTTCGTCGTTCCTTGTCGCCGGTTACGAATATTTTGCGCGCACGGGTGACGTTTCGTTCGTCTCCGCGCATTACGATAACTGGCGCCGCTGGGAAGAGTTTTTGCTGTCGCGCTCTGTGAATTTTATCGTCGATTATTCATATTACGGCGACTGGGCAGGTCCGGCGATCAGCTGCAATTCGATGGAGGATGCGCGCTCTGCGTCAACGCCCGGTATCCTGATGTCTACCGGTTTTTCGTACCTCAACTGCGTGCTGCTCGCCCGATTCGCAGGTGCGCTCGGCCTGACCGGCGACGTGGGCAAGTGGCTTAATCTGAGCCGCGAGATCCGCAGTGCTTTTCTGGCCAGGTGGTTTGATGCTGATTCGGGCAAGGTCGCTACCGGTTCACAGGGCTGCCAGACGTTTGCTCTGAAGCTCGGCCTGGTGCCTCCGGAGTGCCGCGCCAAGGCGTTCGACGTGCTCGTGCGCGACGTTTCTGACAACGGCTTTAAGCTGACGACGGGGAACCTGAATTCGCGCTATATTTTCGACGTTCTGACCGAGTCGGGTTCGGTGGATGCGGCAATGCGTATCTTGCTCGATGAGTCTTATCCGGGCTACGGTTTCATGCTTGAGAACGGCGCGACAACGATCTGGGAGCGTTTTGAGCTTAAGAAAGATCCGGGCATGAATTCGCACAACCACCCGATGTACGCGAGCGTCGATCGCTGGTTTTACGCATATATTCTCGGCATAAGAGCTGATGATTCATCGCTGGATCCCGTCAACTGCAGCAAGTCCGGTTCCGCCCTTAAGTCCGACCTTTGCGGCCGCAGCTATGTCGTGAAGCCGTATTTCCCCGAGGGACTGCTGAGTGCCCAGGGCTGGTTTATGACTCCTGCGGGCAAGCTTTCCGTGCGCTGGAGGCGTTCTTATGGCAAGACTCAGCTTTCTGTGAGCGTGCCTTTCGGTGCCTGGTGCCTGATCGAGGCGGGGCCCGTCAACGAGCACGTCGGTTCCGGGGAGCATGTGTATATCTTTTGATTTGATTCCTTGCTGATTATTTGAGTATATGGAGGTATACGGCCACATTTCGTATCTTCGGCGATTGTGGCCGTATGAATTGGATACGGCGCACGGCCACAAACGTAGATTTCCTTAAATGCGGCCGTGCTTAAGCGGGGCGGTATACGGCCACATTCCGCCTTTTCATCGATTGTGGCCGTATGAATTGGACACGACGCACGGCCACAAACGGAGATTTCCTTAAATGCGGCCGTGCTTTTACTTGGAGGTATACGGCCACATTCCGCCTTCTCATCGATTGTGGCCGTATGAATTAGACACGACGCACGGCCACAAACGAAGATTTTCTTAAATGCGGCCGTGCTTAAGCTTGGAGGTATACGGCCACATTTCGTATCTTCGGCGATTGTGGCCGTATGGATCGGGCTCAGCACTCCGTTCCTTGCTCAATAGCGTATGCGAAAGGGATCTCAAACCTCATCTTTTCTCCGTTGACCGGGTGCGGAAACAAAAGGGAAGTCGCCGCCAGGGCGATGGGAGGGTAATTGTCCGCCGCGCCGTATTTCCGGTCGCCTAAGACAGGCATCCCGCGTGACGCGAACTGCACACGGATCTGATGCGTGCGGCCGGTCTCCAGGCGAATGCGCACATGCGAAATCAGGGAATTGACACCGGCGCCCGGAACAGGCACGGTTTCGATTGTCCGGTAATTCAGCACGGCGCGCTTCACACCCTTGCGCTCGCGCTTCACAACGAACACCTTGGACGAACGCGTATCGCGAAACAGCAGATCCTCGAGCTTGCCCTCGGGTTCATCCGGCACACCGTGGACCCATGCATCGTATTCCTTATCGAACAGGCCGTTGGCGACCGAGGCGCTGAGGGCGGCAGCGGCGCTCTTCGTGAGGGCGTAAACCATGATGCCCTCGGTATCACGGTCAAGGCGGTGGACGGGGAAGATTTCGTTGACGTGCAGCGCGTCGAGAAGAAGCGCGGGGAAGGAGCGGTCGGAACCGGGCGAGAGCTCGCTGAGAAAGCCGCGGGGCTTGACGGCGACAATAATCGCGCTGTCGCGGTGGAGAATATTTAAATTCGCGTTATCCGTTGACATTTCCGTCCCTCCGGGTGTAAAATAATCAGCGATGCTGATGTGGCGAAATCGGCAGACGCAATGGACTTAAAATCCATCGGACCTAAAATCCGTACCGGTTCAAGTCCGGTCATCAGCACTCCCGGCGGGACTCGAGCCCGCCGGTTTTTTATTGCCGCGGTCCCGCCTGATCTTCAAAAACAGCCTTACGGTCCGGATGCCATCCTTTTCGTTGACAACGCCCCGCCCGTCCGGCCCGGGATCCACCAGCTTGAATCCGGCTTTCAAATAAAAATCCAGAGCAGTCGGCTCGGCATTGACCGTCAAGCCGCCCGCCTCGCTCATTGACGCCGCCATTTCCACGAGCCGCGTGGCGATGCCTTTTCTGCGGTATTTTTCGTCAACAAACAACAGCGATATATGCGTTTTTTCGTTGTTTACGGCCAATACTCCGACGGTGCGGCCTCTGACGTCGTCAACGGCTTCGATGTACCGGAAGGTGGGGAAGATGCGCGCGCTTTCGAGGAAACCCGCGAACGTGGCCTTGCCCTCATCGCTGTAGTGCGGCGCGAGCGACCAGTCAAACACGTTTTTTACGAACTCCAGCTGCGGCGCCGGATCTGCGTCTTCCGCTAAAACCCTGTAAACGATGCGCGAATGCTCCTTGTTCACATTGTACGGCGTCCCTCCGCGTTTGCACGATTCGAACACGAAATAACCGCCTTCCGCCTCCTTGACCCTGACTCCTCCGAACACAGCGGTCAACTTATTTTTGTACCATTCGAGCCTTTTCGTGACCATGAAAAGCTGTCCGCCGATACGAAGGTGCGCAAAAGCCCCTTCGATGAATTTCTTCGCGACCGCGAAGTCTGTGTGGTACGGCGGGTTGGACAATATCTTGCTGAAGTCTTTTCGTTCGATAGCGTCAAATCCGTCCGAAACGGTCGCCTGCGTGCGGCTGAGTTCTTCCTCCGTGAGGTTTCGTTCTGCGTTTTCGCGCGCCGTTTCGACCGCCTGCGGGTCAACGTCCGTCATTACTACCTGCGCGCCCCTGACCGCGGCTGTGAGCCCGACAACGCCCGTTCCGCACCCCAGATCGAGTACCACGTCTTCGCCCGAAATCTCGCACGCGTCAAGCATCGCCGCGGTGCCTCTGTCAACGTCTTTGGGGGAGAAGAGGGCAGGGGTGCTTTTGATATTCAGCACGCGTTTTGTATCTGATCCATCCTTACATTCGATGCTGTAAGTGTATGTGAATGTGTTTCTGTTCGTGTTTCCGTCGTTCATGGTGTAATTAAATCCTGCTTACCTGTCTTGAAGTTTTGCAACAAGCGTGTGATCCTGGCTGATCAGATAGATGAGATTTCGCGCGGTGGGGGAATGGTTTGACTTTCCGGTTTCCCATGCTTCGACAGTCCTGGTCGAAACTCCGAGCACATACGCGAACGACTTTTGCGTCAGATTCAGGCACTTTCTCGTCGCGGCAACGTTCACGTCTGGCAGGCTTCTTTTTCGTGCGTATGTCGCTGCTCTGGCTGTGCCTTTTTCGTACGCAAGCGCTTCCTCAAGCCCTGACATGACGCTGGAAAAGAGGTCAACACCTTCAAAGTTTTTCTCGATTTCTTTCTCAGAAAGACTGCTGCTAAATTTTGCTTTGGACATGAATGTTACTCCTTGGTTTTTGTGACAAAATTATATACGATTTTATCGTACATGTCAATTCCTTCAGGCTGTGCTTTAACTCAGTGGTATACGGCCACATTCCGCTTTTCCGCTGATTGCGGCCGTATGGATCGGACTCGGCGCACGGCCACAAAAGGCGATATACTTAAATGTGGCCGTGCTTTCATTCGGCGGAATACGGCCACATTCCGACTTTTCATCGATTGTGGCCGTATGGATCGGGCTCAGCGCACGGCTACAAACGGCGATATACTCAGATGTGGCCGTGCTTAACAGGAGATGGATACGGCCACATTCATCCTTTTCATCGATTGTGGCCGTATGAATCGGGCTCAGCGCACGGCCACAAACGTCGATATACTCAAATGTGGCCGTGCTTAACAGCGGCGGTATACGGCCACATTCCGCCTTTTCATCTATTGTGGCCGTATGGATCGGGCTCAGCGCACGGCCACAAACGTCGATATACTCAGATGTGGCCGTGCTTAACAGGAGATGGATACGGC